>JBGOXQ010000206.1:0-4452 GCA_041479225.1 Bathyarchaeia archaeon | reverse complement strand
TACTACGCATCAGGCGGCGTTTGTTACTTCAAGCACTGGTGGGACGTCGAAGATTTACTCTTTCAAGTTAATGATTGATATTCAACGGAACCGCCCGATAATCCTTGACCGCAAAGTCCTCATTAACAAGGATGGCTGGCGTGGCACAATCATCGAGTTCACGCTTGAAGGCGACTATCTGCGGGCTATGCCGAAGATTCTGGAGTACTTCAAGCAGACTGCCATGGTGAATCCCTACGCGAACCTGACGTTTGTTGACCCGAAAGGTAGACTGTACAAGTTCACTCGTGCCACCACTGAAATGCCTGAACCGCCCAGAGAAACGCTGCCGCACCCCAATGGCGTGGATGTTGAGTTGCTTCAGCGGCTGATTATGATTACAAACACTACTAACATGAGTGAGTTTCTGCGAAGCCATTTTCACCGCGTCGGAGAAATCACGGCGCAAAAGTTCCTAGAGTTCTCAGGCTTACCACCTTCGAAGAACCCTAAGAAGCTTTCACATGAGGAAATTGTCAAGTTAATGCAGAACTTGAAGCGGTACAAAGATTTCCTTCCACCCGACGCTAGCTGCCTCTCGCCGCTGGGGGAAGAGTTGCTTCGGGCAGGCATACAGAAGGAACTGCAGCCTGAATACCTCGTGGTTCATCAACGCAAGCCTTCTACTTATGCAGGTCACCCGTTCATCGTGGAGATGGGCATCGCCTATGGCGGCGGCGTTCCCAAGACAGGCAGTTTTGTGATTTATCGTTTTGCCAATAAAATCCCGCTGCTGTATGATGAGGCAAGCGACGTTTCGTACAGGGTTATTTCATCCATGAACTGGCGCAGATATAAGGTCGCGCCTGACATGCCCATAGCCATTGTCATTCACATATGCAGCACCAAAGTGCCCTACAAAACCGTGGGCAAAGAATTCATCGCTGACCGCGCCGAAGTCCGCCGCGAAGAAGCAAATGAGCTTCGTGAAGTGGCGAGGCAACTGGGGCATTTCCTGAGCCACAGAGAACACGTGGACCGCGAAAAGAAGCGCCTCAGCGTGTTCGCGAAGTACCTGCCACGTATCGCCCAGTTTTCAGCTACGCTGGCTGGGAAGACGCGGATTCCTGATATTGAAAAGTTGTTAAAGAGTGTGCAGAAGTATGGTGACGAAGAAGACAAAGAATAGCATCGTAGAGAAACAGAACGAAGTCGTCAGCGGCTTGAAAGCGCTGGGCACAGACATTTACAATCAGCTGGACGAAGGCGTTTTCCCCACGATTAACATGCCAAGCCGCAGCACCGAGAACATTAACTACGACCCAGCCACTAGGCAATTTATCTTGGGCGACAAAGTCGTCAGCCGCAGCGCAAGGAACATCCGCCATGTGAAGCCGTTTACGCAGTTGGCTTGGGCGGCTATGTTCTCGAACGAGCTGACAACCAAGAAGAAGACGTCAACCTTAAGAGATGTTTACTATTCGGCGCAGGCGTATGAGATGACTTTCACTGACCAGCAGGAAAGCAACAACATCATCACCGACCTTGAAACTATCACGGGGTTCAGCCGCGAAGACTTCCACATCTTTCCAGAAGAGCGGTCGGCAATTTTCGGCGACTTAACCATAGGCTACACCGTACCTGGGTACGAAGGAAAAAGTCTCAACCTCACCAGTCACCCAGACGGCGTCCTCATCGGTCCAGCCCTAACTTCATCTGAACTAATCAGCACAAAGGCAGACAAGGTTATAGCCATTGAGAAAGGTGCCTTATTCACAAGGTTCATTGAGGAAAACGTACACAACAAGCACCATTCCCTGCTTATCTCGTGCGGTGGTCAAGCACCTAGACAAACCCGCAGCTTCATACGCCGTTTACACGATGAGCTCAACTTGCCCGTTTACATCTTTACGGACGGCGACCCCTGGGGCATGCACATCGCCCAAGTCATCATCGCAGGCTCAGCCAACGCCGCGCACCTGCGCGACCTCAACACGCCAGATGCGGTTTGGAGCGGAGTCTGGGCAACAGACATTGTGGATTATAAGCTGCCAACGGACCCGTTGGACGAAGTAGACATAAAACGCCTCTACGAGCTGCAGAAGGATCCGCGGTACCAGAATGACCCGTTGTGGCAACGTGAAATCAAGATGTTCCTGAAAATCAAGAAAAAGGCGGAACAAGAGGCATTCAGCAGATACGGACTAACCTACATAGTAGACGAATACCTACCCGCAAAACTCGAAGGCAAAAAGTAAAAGTGAAAATTCTAGTCAATGTCAAACGTTTTTGCTAAAGAAGAAGACGCCGTAGGACCTGTAAGGAAGCATCTGTTCGAGCTTAAAGTTGGCTGCTTCGATTTCTGCCTTCAGCGTTTCAGGGTTTTGGACTGGCGCGGCTGTGAAAATGCCCTTCTTAACGGCTTCTACTATTATCAGTTTTCCGCTGGGTTTCAGAATCCTCCAAAACTCCTTCAAAACGGTTTCGCTTTCGCCAACTTCGTGGTAGACGGTGACTAGAAGAATTTTGTCCACTGAGCCGTCGGGGCACTGGATTTTTCTGCCGTCGCTTTGCAGAAACTGGATGTTCTTGGTTCCTGCTTTGGCGGCTTTGTTTTGGGCTTTGCTGAGCATGGCGGTCGAGATGTCGATGGCGATGACTGACTTGGCTTTCTTGGCAATTTCAATTGTGTAGTAGGCTGGTCCGCACCCGAAATCCACTACAACGTCGCTTGGGTTAATGTTGAGTTTCTCCATAAGTTCAGAGGGCGGCTGAAGCCAACGTCTTATCGGGTTATCTAAGAATATGGCGCCTGATGCAGGGTAAGCTTCTCCTTTATGTGTCACGCTTCTAGTTCTCCCGCAGAGCAATCTATTGGGTTATTCTCTGTCCCTTGACGGATATATGCTTAGTTAACATGATGCGACCTGCGTCTTAAGAAATCGTTGGGTACCCAAAAAAGGCAGTTGCAAGCATCAGAAACCCATAAACACACTTTTTCCCCGCACTTTTTTGTAGCCAACAGTAACCAAAAAGACCCATTTTGCTTCTGCAATAAGAGAAATTTAAAATACTATGATGTTTAATGATAGCAGAGCAACAAGCAAGAAGGATAGACTGGACATGAGCGACGAATCAGGATCACTCTGGATAAAAATGGCCGAAAAATTCTTCGGCCTATTACTCATCGTAGTAAGCGTACTACTCATTTACTTCACTGCCACAAGCGGCACACTCGGCGTATACGCTGGACTATTTTATTTCCTAAGCGTAGTTATTCTAATCGCAGGTGCCTTTCTGGTTATAGTCAGCCCGCCAGAATAACCTTAGCGCCATCACTCTCTTCTTTCCACTACAATTTTGCATTTTGTCGCCAATACAGCAATGACTCCCAGCGCCGCTAACCAAGGCGCCAAAACGGTACCTATTACGCCTACGGTTGCAGGAATCTCCAAAAGCGTTTTTCCTTTTTCGTCTTTTATGATTACTCTTGTCACGTTCCCTTCATGAAGCAGCTCTCTGACACGGTCAACAACGTTGCTGCCCGAAACAGTGTATTCTTCACTGGTCACCTTTGCCGCTGGCGCACCACAGACAGGACAGAACTTGTCATCTTCCTTGAGCGGGGCACCACACTTCGTACAGTAAGGCATAGTTTATTCACACTCCAGAAATTTACTTGTAATTTAAGGATAAGAGACTTAAAAGTTTTTCAATTAGTTCCAAACTTCAAGTTTTCAATCTTCTGAGCCGCCAAAACAAACACGTCATCAGAAACATCTCTGAAGTTTCCAGTTGAATTTAATAATCACGTTAGACATTGGCGAAGTAATACGTGACACTAATGTTTGCAATTGGCCACTTTGCACTTGGATACTTATTTGGCAAAGGCACCTCTAAACTTCTAAAGGCAAAACTAAACCTGCCCCTGCTTCTTGCCGTTTCAGTAATTCCGGATATCGACCTGATTCTCCGAACTCAAAATGAAACCCTCTTCATGCATAGAGGACCCACACACTCCATAATCACTTTCACCGTGCTTATGATTCCACTCTTCATCATTTACAGGAAACAGGCGGTTCCATATTATGCAGCGCTGCTTTCACACTCGCTTATCGGCGACTTTTTCACAGGAGGTGCAGAGCTTTTCTGGCCAGTCTCGCAAGGCTGGTTTGGTTTCGCAAACATAGAAATGAGGACTCTGGCACCCGTCACGGCTGAGATAGTTTTGTTCGGCATAGCTTTAGTCATCATGCTGAAAGCAAAGGATCTGCAGTCCCTCCTGAAACCCAACAGATACAACTTGACACTGTTCATCGCATTTGCCGCGGTTTTAGTTCCCATGCTTCAAATAGGCGGAGGATCAGAGGGGTTCCTTCCAGCGTTACTTATAGTCCCCAGCTTGTTCTGCCTGGTTTTATTCGGTTACGCGATAATTAACACGCTGCTTCACATAACAGATCACGGATGACC
>JBGOXQ010000205.1:0-4455 GCA_041479225.1 Bathyarchaeia archaeon | reverse complement strand
CAACCCTGAAACTGAGGCAGTTATTGCGTCAAATTTTCCGTCAAACTTGGTTGCTCAGTCATTCAACATACGGCATAAGGCGAAAATTGTAAACTTTATTCATGACCCAATAGCCATCCTTGATAAAGAAGGCGTAGCCATCCTTCCATTGAAGCTTAGAGCATTCTATCGGCTAATGTCTATGCTATACGCTAACAAAGAGATCAAAGCAGTTCAAAAAGGCAACCTAATACTGTCTCCAAGCCAGATATCTAGAAGAGCAAACGCCAAAGTCTATCATGTCGATGAATCGAGGATACAGGTTGTTTATCCAGGTGTAAATCCAACCCATTTAGTTCCATCAAACGTTGTGCCCCAAATCATCAAGGAACCTGTGGAAAAGAAAATTCCCATCATCTTTGCTCCGAAAGGAACCCAATTCTGGAGACGCCCTGAGGTTTGCCTTCAAGCTTTTTCGCATCTGCGAACCAATCGTTATGTTGCATTGTTTACAGGAGGCGCAGACTACGAGGTGTCTTCTTTGCTTATAGATGCGAGAAAACTTGGAATCGCCGACAAGGTCATCTGGGTTAACAATCTGCAACAAGACGAAATCAACGAAGTGTACTCGCATTCTACTTTAGTGGTTTCAATTGCGAAGCGCCAAGGATTCGGTCTCATACCCTTAGAAGCACTGGTTTGCGGGGCACCGTCGGTTATTTCTTATTCAAGTGGGGTCTCAGAGGTCCTAAGAGATGGCGTTGAGGCATTGACTGTCCACGATGACAATCCTGAAGAATTGGCGAAAGCCATTGGCACGCTGATTTCGGACGAAGAGACAAGAAGGAAAATCGTTTCGAATGGTCAAAAGAAAGTCCTTGAGCAATTTACAACAAGCCGATTTGTGAATGAAATCAAAGATAAACTCCAAAAACTTCCCTAAAAAAGCTTACAGAGCACTTAGGCTATGTTGTCTAAGAGCTTAATTTGCCGCCCTATCTTTCAGAGACTTTGAAAGAAAATGTATATAGCAAGCGTAAAGGCTAAATTGATTCTATCGTCATGCAGAAGCGGTAGCAAAAGTGCTTGATGACCCACCAATGAAAAAACCAGCTCTCATCATAATAATAGCCCTTCTGCTGCTTGCGCCTCTTCTAAGTTCCTACAATGCATCAGCGACAACAACAGCAATTAGAAATGTCTCAATCTCAATAGAAGTGCTCCCATCAGTCTACGACGATTTCATAACATGGATACAACCGCACACTCAGAACTTCTCTAACTTCACTATAATCATCATGCAAGACAACAACTCATATGATTGGTATCTGAATAATCAAACACGCATAAACCAATTAGCCAAAATAGGCGAGGTCATACCTGGAATAGGTTATCTCCAAACAAAATCACCCCAAGATCGAATCAGCTTCTTAAACCAAACACTGCTATCGTGGAGAGATCATGTTGGCTACATGCCTAGCGGATTCTTCATGTTCCAACCCGACACTCTTACCATCAATTTTCTGAAGTCTCAAGGCGTCACTTACTTTCTGGGTTATTGTTTTGACCAGTACCAGATAGATTGGATGAGTATGCGGGGCGGCTGGCAACTTCCATATTACGCTAGCCAAAATAATGCGCTCATGCCTGAAAGCCAAACAGAAAGCGGAGTTGTAGTTTTGCCGTGGCTAACTTGGGATTGGATAGACAGCTTCACCGTAAGCCACAACTACAACACGCATCCCGTGGATACGGCTTACATATCTGTTCCAAACAGCACCGCTTACATATTAAACTTGATAAAAGCGAATTTGGGCGCCTCTTCTCCTGTAGCATACAGTGCCTTCAGCTTTGAATACAACTGGATTAAATCACTTAACTTTACCGACAAAGTCTCGGCAATTTTAGACAATATTATCAACGATGATAGCTATGCGAAATTGTCCTGCGGCAACTTTACTCAGTGGTTCAAAAAAACTTATGCCACAACACCCAATTACCGCGTGAACTTCACGTCATCGCATAGTAATCAATCGGTCGAGTGGTTTTTCGACGTAAACAGTCGTATAGCAAGATTAAGTGGCAAAGTAGTGAGCTACGTTAACTACCAAAATCAAGCTGCAGACAAATACTTAACTAAAGCAGCAGCCGATGTGGACTTCAATCAAGCAAGGACGGGAAACCATCCTATAGATACTAGTCTTACATTCACAATAGACGCTTTAGGGGGCGGGGAATTTCGGGCTCCATCTAAGCGAAACGGAATAACCTATTCTGGCGACTTGGCAGATTTTCCAGCGTACCTCATGAGCCACCCAACTCCAGTTCCTACTCAACCCTCAACATCGATTCCGAACGAAAATTCCTTTCAGCCACTATACACACTTGCCTACATAGCATTATTCTGCTCGGCTACACTTGCCATATTAGTCGTTAAAATGAAATACAAGCCTACCAAATTGAAATCTAAGCACGTAGCCGCATTACTGCTTGTCATAATTCTCCTTTCGCTTGTACTGTCCCTTAGAGGTGTTGCTCCTAAGACTTACCTTCAAACAGAAGTTCCTGTTTCAGCCATCCAAACGGCAATAGTTTCCTACGATTATACAATTGGCGCCAACTGGAGTGTACATAACTTTGCCTCCGACATCGGCAACTGGAGTCTCTATAGTGAAGCAAAGAACGTACTCTATGTGGATGGAAAAGCGCTCTCTTTGGTAGCAACACTTGGAAACACTCCGCAAACCAAATTTGTAAGACTAACCCGCGATTTAGACATAAACATACTTGAGCTGCCCATATTTAGCATGAATATCAGTGTCTCAAAAGGCGCTGTCTACCACATAAGATTTGAGGGCAGGGATTCTACAGGAGCCAACCGAAGAGTTTGGTGGGAAACCTCGCCCTTAGATGACCTCCCCGGAAAATCAACATGGGAGATAAACGCTGTGGACCTAGCGGAGTTCAGCAAGCAAGCTGTAGGAGAAGTCATACCTACGATAACTTCCATTCAAGTTATACTCGACATGCCTTCAAATCAGGTCGAAAGGGAAAAGACGCTTTCGATTTCCAGCATGCGATTCTCGGAAAGAAATCTTAAAAATATGACGTTTTCTGGTGACGCCACGATTGACGCTGGCTCTCAACCTTTCCAAGCCCTAATATTGGATGTACCGTCCCAATTTATGCCTAAAGAAGGTTGGAATCTGCTTTTTACTTCGGTAACTTACCGACTCACATCCAATGCGCCAACAGAGTACAGCATGATTTTACTATCAAAAGACAATGGAGCGCTAATTAATGGTCCCACATTTGTCTCTCATGAAGCGTCTCTCACAGACATTTATAAAATTGAACTCCTGTCGAGCCAGTACTCACGTTCCCAGCAACTGACCTTCGTCTCGTCGCTTACCGCCAACTATTCAATTATTATTTTTAAGAATTCATGGGACGAGGCAGGTTTTTCAACCTTCGCGCTTGACTCAGTTGAGATAGCATCATCCAGGATTCTTAATGGAGGAGGCTGAAGGAATCCCAGATTTAACTTCAGTCTTCCAGTTGACTCTTGGTTTAGTTGTAGCAGCAGTAATAGTTCCGATTATTGTAATCTTGTTTATTATCCGATATAGACTAAGCTCGTCTGGGGCAAAAGGTTTTTCACTGTTGTTAATTTTCGCTGTAATTTATGGGATTCTTCTCAGATTTGTCATCGCGCCGTTTACGGGGCATCCTCAAGACTTAGCTTTCTGGACCAATCCAATTAGATTGTTTTACGAGTCTGGGATAGTGGACATACGGCTTTATCCTATGCCTTTTACGTACTATCCGGTGCTGCTTTCTTATTCACCCTACGCTCTGCTTAAGGTCTTAGGGTTTCAGGATGCTACCTTCTTGGCGCATGGAATCGGAATGGCAGAATCCCTTTTTATTAAACTTCCCTTCATATTCGCCGACATATTTAGTCTCTATTTTCTTTACAAAATTCTTGGCAAGCTACGTCCTGAAGAATCAACTGGATCAAAAAGGCTTGGTTACGCACTTTTGTATTTCTTGAGTCCAGTGCTTATCCTCTCCTCAATTGCATGGCCTCTCATCGATGGCATTGCCGTTGCTTTGTTCTTGGCTGGCTTCTATTACGCAATGATGGAGGAAAAATCCATTCTTGGTGCGCTGTTCTACACGTTGTCAGGGTTAACCAAGATTTTTGGCTTTATTGGTTTTATTCCTTTGGCAATCTCCTTGGTGAGAAAAAAGAAGATTTCCAAGTTATCCATCATAATTGCTATGGCTGCTGCAGTTGTCTTATTGGCTTATCTTCCCCTCATTAGTTCTGTCGGTGTTCAGGGATTGCCTGATTTTTTCATGCAGTTCCTTAAAGGAAGAGCTGGTTTTGGATCAGAGGGGTTTGTCGCGTCAGATTCCTACTTCAGTTATTTGTCCCTTTTGGGCTTTTATTTCAACGCGTCATATCTGACT
>JBGOXQ010000204.1:0-4493 GCA_041479225.1 Bathyarchaeia archaeon | reverse complement strand
ATGGAATCCCTAGTAATCGCGTGTCATTAGCGCGCGGTGAATACGTCCCTGCTCCTTGCACACACCGCCCGTCGTTCCACCCGAGCGACTCTTGGGTGAGGCGTGGTCTTTCGTGGCTGCGTCGAATCTAAGTTTCGTGAGGGGGGAAAAGTCGTAACAAGGTGGCCGTAGGGGAACCTGCGGCCGGATCACCTCCTAAGAAGCACGTGTTGCTTTTTGCTGGAGGAGCAAGGGGAGCAGTATGCCACATCCTGAAATCAGGGAAACGTCAAAGCCCATAATCCACATGTGAAAGAGAAGAGTGAGCGAGCTGGTTTTTGTTTATACAGTTTGTTTATACAAGTTGTTTATAGTTGCAGCTTGGTTTGCTGTGCACAATAACTTCTTAGAGTTTACTTTTTGGGTTGCAGTTTGTTGTCTGGTTTGTTTTCGCCGTCCACGCTGGTTGTGCAAGATCTAACAAGCTGAAACCTTAGCCAGTTGGGTGTTTGCAGTTTTGGTTGGTTAGTTGACAATTTTAGACTATATAGTAGCAGGCGTGGTCGAATTTTAGTACATGTAAAGAGAAGCCTCGAGCAACGTAAAAACAAATTGACAACTTTTGTTGTTTTCCTATACTTTATTGCTCGATTTTATAATAGAACTAAGGTCTGAAGCATATTGTATTGTTAGAAATCTTAACCTTAACGCTTATACATTCCTATGATCCACGCTGGAGAGAGTGCGCCAAGAGTCGTGGCAGAAACAATATGGTTTTTGTCAAACCAAAATATTTGTTCTTGTTTCTTAAATTCGTCGACCTTTTTTGAAACGCTATCAAGATTGTTTAAATCATCGAAATATTCAGTCAGAATTTTTGACAGAAGATTTTTGTCTATAGGGATTTTGATGTTAAGAAGCTGATGCATCATCTCGTTATATGACCCATAGTGATGTTCTTGAAAGACCCTGCTTTGGGCTTCTCTAACAAATTTGGCTTCTTCGTTTGATGAGAAATCCAAAATAAGGCTGGGTAGCGCTTCCAGATTTTCAGTTTCATTTTTCTTTTGCTGGTAAGCTCGAATGGAAAGTCTAAATCTAGTGACTTCTATTGTCTTCTCTATTTGCTCTAAGATGGTAACAGTTTTTTTTGTTCTAAAAAATCCCTTCTTTGTAGCAGTAATTGTGGGTTCAGATTCAACTGTTGTTATTTTTTCCTTAATTTCCTCAATTGGATTGTTCCTGCAGGCGATTGAGTTAACCTCATATCTATGTAAATCAAACCAAGATATTATAGCATTTTCCATGCCCTCAACCTTCGAGAGTTCAATAAGTTTGGCTCCAAGAGGCAAGTATGGCTTTGGAAATTTTTCTATCTTTAAAATAATAGATTGTTTGCTTTGAAAATGATGGAATTCATTAATTGCTTCGTCTATTTGTGGATTCGAAGGAAGAACAATAAGTCGACATATCTCGCGGCATATTCTATATGCGAAGTTTAGGTCTATAGAAGGAGAACTCCAAGATGCTGGTCTACCTAAAAGAGAGTAAGTAATAACTTTTTTGCTCAGCCCTTCAAGAGAGAGTTCTTCGTCAAGTTTGAGGTCTTCTAGCGATAAACCTTCAACCCCCTTATTGACTTTTCTAAGCAAATAAAGATAAGCCACTTCAGCCTTGGTAGGCATAAGGACACTTTTAATATCTGTCTCCAATTTCTCATCATCTAGAAAAGTTGCTGAGTCCACCTTAATTTCCCATGGTGTATGCTTATCCTTCAGTCTCGGGGCCAGAGTCCACCTATCTTGAATATAATGAAAAGCAATTCCCATGTTATTGAAACATTCATCATCTCCTTTTAGGAAGAGAAGTCTGGATTCTATTATCTTGTTGAATATAGCCATATTCTTGAGCTTGTGATGCGGGAAATTATCCCATTCATCAGGCGCAGCAGATCCAACCTCAAGAATGCTGGCTTCTCTCTCGTTCAGCCTCATTTCTTCAGCAATTCTTTGGGCTATTCGTCGATGAGTTGACCCAAGCATTTTGAACCAACAAGTTTTGCTATAATAGCAAACTAATTATTTGTGTATATAGGCTTTTTTTGACCAAAAGTACCTTATGATATGTGTTGCGAGTTGTATGTCTGCGGAGCTGTTATAAGCTACATCGTTATGTAGTTATGTGGTGGTGGCTGTTGAGTAAGTACGCGACGATTTCGGTTCCTGTTGAGGTAAAGAAGCGTTTGGAGAAAGCTAAAGGCAACCGCGAGTGGGGCGCGTTTCTGCTTGAGTTGTGCACGGAAACTCAGCGGTTGAAGAGCAAGAAAGCCTTCGACGAACTCACCACGCTGCTCGATGAAAAAGACCTCCAAGCAATGGCACAGTCCAGCCACGAGTTTCGGGAGAAGTTTACGCTCCGATGAACCTCTTGGACACTGGCGTCGTCATCGCTATGCTTAGGGAAAAAAAGTATTGCCTCGGCTTAATCTCGATTATCACCGTTATCGAAGTTTTGAGCGGCGTAGACATCAAGAAACGCTCCAAAGTGAAGCACCTCTTGGAAGGAAGCTTTTCTGTTTTAAACTTAGACAGCGCCATAATCGAAGCATACTGCGGCTTGTATGATGTTCTTAAGAAAGGAGGTAATCTTCTTCCAGACGCAGACCTACTCATCGCCGCAACCGCCATGGCGAACGACCTAACGCTGGAAACAACAGACGAACACTTCCAGAGACTGAAGTCCCACGGCTTAAAACTAAAATAAATCCATCAAGCGTATCCCCGCCGTCATGGTTTCAGTGGAATTTAATGGTTGCGCAGGTACACTTGGAGGAAGCAGAAACATCATGCTTGTGGCAAACGCGGAAACCGCCAAAATAATCACAATCGCTGCGAAAAGCCACAATTTACCCGCAAACCGCCTGCGCCTAGGCGAAGCAACAGGTTGACTTTCTGGGACGGGACTGGCATTCATCGCGGGAGGCTCCTGCCCGCCATGTATGGCGCGATGTGCATTTATGGTTTGGGGCAACCGCGAGCGCTCCATTTTTTGCGGAAAGCTTTTCAACCATAAACCACAACTAGAAACTGAGGCGCGAAATTTGCCAGTTTTCCTTTGCACTCGGTGCGGTCGCAAAGTGCGTGCGGAATTCGAGGTTTGCTGTACGGGTTGCGAGAAGCGGAATGTGGAGAAGGCTCCGGAGTGCTGCGGCAAGCCCATGATTGAAGCCATCGACGATTAAGTCGTGTGGAAAGTGAAGAAATAAAAACGTTAACCGCGCCATTAAACAATTGACCTCTCATGTCCACCGTGATAGACGTCTTGAAGGGCAGGCGCAGCATCAGAAAATACACCCCGCAACCCTTGCCCGCGGAAATTCTCCAAGAAATCCTAACCGCCGCAACCTACGCACCCTCAGCCCACAACGCCCAGCCCTGGCGATTCATCATCCTAACCGAGCCCCAACAGAAACGCCGCCTAGTCCAAGCCATGGCACAAGCATGGCTGACAGACCTCAAAAACGACGGCACACCACAGGAAAGCGGCGCAGCACTGGCTGACGCCTCGGTGGAACGCTTCACCAACGCGCCCATACTCGTAGTAACCTGCCTAACCCTCAAAGACATGCAAAAATACCCCGACGCAGAAAGGCAGAAGAGTGAACGCGACCTCGCCGTACAAAGCCTAAGCGCTGCCACTCAGAACATGCTTCTCGCAGCCCACGCCCACGGCTTAGGTACCTGCTGGTACTGCGCCCCAATCTTCTGCAAACCCGCGGTGAGGCAGGCGCTACAGATTCCCGACGACGCTGAGCCTCAAGCGCTAATCACCATGGGCTACCCAGCCGAGAAGCCTAAAGCGCCGCGGAGGAAACCTCTTCGAAGCGTTGCCTACGTGGATGTGTGGGGCAAAACGCTATTTTAAGCGGGCATGAACAGGCTTAGAATCCTGAAGGCTAATCCGCCGATAACTAGCGCTAGAGCTATGTCTATGACGGTGATGGCTAGTGCTCTTCGCCAGCCGAACTCCTTCTTACACGCCGCAATCGTGGCTAAGCACGGAATATAAATCATAACTACCAACGCGAAGACAATCATCTGCACTGCGCTCAAGCTTTGCAGCCCCAAACCGACGGCAGCCAACGTGGTAGATAGCAGGACGAGGGTGAGTTCTTTGCGGAGAATCCCGAAAATCAACGGAATCGCCGCCACTGCAGGAAGCCCCAGCCACCACGTCATGAGTGGACTTGCGCCGCTGACAACGTATGGCATCAACCCTGACAACGCAAACGCTTCCACGGCAAGGCTTCCCACGATCATTATGGGGAAGGCGACGTACACGAAGTCTTTGGTGCGACTCCATGTCTTGAGGACTATGGTTTTAGCAGAGGGCATCTTGTAGTTGGGCATTTCCATGATTAAGCCGACAGGTTCGCCAGGCAACACTTTGAAGGCAACTCTGCCCAATGCAAAGACGAGAAGTAAATCAAACAGGTACAAGCCGATTACCGCGGT
>JBGOXQ010000203.1:0-4512 GCA_041479225.1 Bathyarchaeia archaeon | reverse complement strand
TTCTACGAGATGATGGCGAAACTCGAGTTCATTCCCAACACGCCGACGCTGTTTAATGCAGGCACAAGCATCGGGCAGCTGTCCGCCTGCTTCGTTCTGCCCGTGGAAGATTCGCTGGAAGGCATTTTCACAACCGTGAAAAACATGGCACTTATCGAGCAGACAGGCGGAGGCGTCGGCTTCGACTTTTCCAAACTTAGACCACGCGGCGACATCGTAGGCTCCACAAAAGGTGTGGCTTCGGGACCCGTCAGCTTCATGCGCATCTTCGACACAGCGACCGAAGTTATAAAGGCAGGGGGCAAGCGACGCGGCGCCATGATGGCGATTCTCCGCGTAGACCACCCCGACATCATCGAGTTCATAACTGCCAAGCAGAACCCGCAGATGCTATCCAATTTCAACGTTTCCGTAGCCGTCACAGACGAATTCCTGCGGGCGCTGGAGCAAAACGCGGAGTATGTCCTCGTAAACCCGCGGAATAAGGAGAAAGTGAAGACGCTGCAGGCAAAAACAGTCTGGGAACTCATAGCGCACTCCGCGTGGGCAAGCGGCGACCCAGGAGTCGTCTTCATCGACGAAATCAACCGATACAACCCAACCCCACAAGTGGGAAAAATAGATTCCACCAACCCATGCGGAGAGCAGCCGTTGCTTCCCTATGAATCCTGCAACTTAGGCTCAATTAATCTGTCCAAGATGGTGGAAGACGGAAAGATTGACTGGCAGAAACTGAGGGCAACCGTGCAGAATGCGGTTCACTTCCTTGATAATGTGGTTGACGCGAACGTTTATCCATTGAAGGAGATTGCTCTGATTACGCGGGCTAACCGCAAAATCGGCTTGGGCGTTATGGGCTTCGCGGATATGCTTATCGTGCTTGGCGTACCCTACGACTCTGAGGAGGCGACGCGAATCGGCGAGCAAGTGATGCGTTTCATCGAGGAGGAGGGGCACAAGAAGTCGGTGGAGATTGCTCAGAAACGCGGCTCCTTCCCGAACTTCAAGGGCAGCATCTGGGAAAAGAAGTATCCCGCTTTTAGGAACGCGACTGTGACTACGGTGGCGCCGACGGGCACTATAAGCATCATCGCAGGCTGCTCCTCGGGAATAGAGCCGTTGTTCGCGATTTCGTTCATGCGCAACGTTCTGAACGGAGCCAGATTGTTCGAGACGAATCCGCTGTTTGAGGAAACGGCGAAAGCAAAAGGATTCTACAGCGCCAACCTGCTGGAAGAGGTTGCTCGGACGGGTTCCGTTCAGAAGACTCAAGGCATGCCCGACGACGTGAAACGATTGTTCGTTACGGCTTTGGATATTGATCCTCTGTGGCATGTAAAGATGCAGGCGGCGTTCCAGAAGAGCACCGACAATGCGGTTTCGAAAACTGTTAATTTGCCTAACCAAGCGAAGCCCGAGGATGTTAAGGCGATTTATGAGTTAGCTTGGAAACTGAAGTGTAAAGGCGTTACAGTGTTCCGTTACGGAAGCAAGCCCGAGCAAGTCCTGTATATTGGCGAGATCAAATCTAAGGATGGAACGTTTGTTTCTGCCCAGTCGGAGTACGCTGGCGGTTGCCCCACGCAGAACTGCCCATTCCCTGGGTAGAGATGACGGAAAATGGGTTACATCTATTTGTACACTGGCACGGGAGGCGGCAAAACCGCGAACGCATTGGGCTTAGCTTTACGCACGGTGGGGCACGACAAAAAAGCTGTGATTGTACAGTTTTGCAAGTGGCGAAAAGACACTGGGGAATACCTCGTGAAAGAGAGGCTTGGCGACCTCTACGAGATTTATCTGTTCGGCAGAGAAGCTTGGCTGGGCAGAGAAGAGAAAACTGAAGAGTTCGGCGGAGAAAAATTCAGAGTTGAAAGCCTAAAAGACAGTGACAAACAACTCGCAGAGAAAGGCTTGGCGTTCGCGGCGAAGGTTCTTAAGGAGAAAAAGCCCGATTTGCTCGTTTTGGATGAAATCAATTTGGCTGCTCACTGGAAGCTTTTGGATGTGAAAGCGGTGCTTGACCTGCTCAGCAAGGTGCCCGAGGAAACTACAGTGGTTATGACGGGTAGATATGCGCCTCAGGAACTCATCGACCGCGCGGACTTCGTGAACATTGTGCAGGATGTGAAGATGCCGAAGAAGTTCAAGTTAACCAAAGGCATCCAGTATTAAACGGCAATGCGTGTGCCGAAAAAGGATAGAAAAAAGGCTTCTACGCCTTTGCTTTTATTTCGGTGGCTACTTGCTTGCCAAATTCAAAACATTTCTTCAAATCCTCTTCGTCAGGAACATATTTTATTTCTAGGCCTGACTCGTGGATTTCGAAGCCTGCTTTGCTTGCCATTTCCTTCATGTTGCGGACGGCGCCGCCTCCCCATCCGTAGGAGCCGAAGAAGCCCCACAGCTTGTCTTTCGGCTTCAAGCCCGTCGCGTAGGTTAGGAAGGAGCTGACGGTGGGGAACATGCCGTTGTTCAGTGTCGGCGAGCCTACCAGAACTGCTTTGGAGTCGAGAATTTCGGTCAAGGCTTCGGAGTTCTCTGAGGCACGAAGTTTCAAAAGTTTCACATCGACACCTTCGTGGGCTGCGCCGTGGGCTATGGCGCGTGCCATTTTGTCGGTGCTGCCCCACATGGTGTCGAAGACTATGGTGATTTTGTTTTTGGCTTTGCCTGCGCTCCAGTCTAGGTATGCTTGGATGATTTTGGTGGGGTCTTTGCGCCAGATGATTCCGTGGCTGGGGGCAATCATCGTGATGGGTATTCCCATTTTAACGACGTCTTGGATTTTCCGTGTTATCAGCGGTCCGAGAGCCATGAGTATGTTGGCGTAGTAGGTAGCGGCTTCCTCCATGAGGACGTGCTCGTCAACCTCGTCGTCGAAGCGCTGACCAGAAGCAAGATGTTGTCCGAAGGCGTCGTTAGGCATAAGAAGCTGGTCTTCTACGACGTAGGTGAACATGCTGTCGGGCCAGTGAAGCATGGCGGCTTCGATAAAGCTGAGGGTTCGTTTGCCGAGTTTGATCTGGTCGCCTGTTTTTACTGTTTTCACGTTGTTGAAGTCTGGGCCGTAGTGTTCGATGAGGGCGTCTTTGCCTCTTTCCGAAGCCACTATCGTGGCGTTTTTGGCGAGTTTGGCGATGGTTGGCAGGCTGCTTGAGTGGTCCATTTCGACGTGATTTACTATGATGTAGTCGATTTTGGAGGGGTCTATGATTTCTTTGATGTTGTCGATGAGGTCGTCAGAGAAGACATGTTTAACGGTGTCTATGAGAGCAACTTTGTCATCTAGGATTAGGTATGCGTTGTAGCTGCTTCCTCGGCGAGTGACGTAGCCGTGGAAGTCGCGGAGATTCCAGTCTATTGCGCCTACCCAGTAAATGTCTTCTTTAAGTGTTATTTTGGTCATTTCTTCTTCCTCTCAATATCTTTTATTGTTTCTATGGTAACTTATGTTGATCCAAAAACATCGTAAAAAACTCTGTCGTGACAAGTTAATATTAGTTTCGACCTTTGTCTTGCCGATGGCTGTTCTTGTGGGAGAACCATTTTGTTCTGCAGGGAGAGCTAAAAGGCACATGCCAACATATACAGTCTCGTGAGACGATGTCTCGGAAGGCTTCGGTATCTACATTATTCGCCATGCTGTTTCTGATAATTGCGACGTTTTTAGCGCAGACTCAGGATTTCGCGTCAGCAAATCCCGTGGGTCCTCCGGCACCGAATATGCCTTCAATCGTTATAGGAAGCGACGGAGAAATCTCTCCCGCGACCTCATCCATTAGCAAAACTGGAAACGTGTACACGCTAACAGGCAACATCACGGGTTACAGCATAAGCATACTATGCGATGGAATCGTCCTTGACGGAGCAGGATACACGCTCCAATCCTTCATATCAGGCTACACATCAGGTTACGCTCCGAACTCTGGAGTATCCGTCTCTTCCGAGGACGTGACCGTTAAGAATCTGAACATACGTCAGTATGATGATTCAGACATGCGCGTCTCTGGCGTCTATAACACGATTACCAATTGTACCATGACGCCTCATTTTGGCTGTGGTATCAACTTGGAAGGCAGCTACAACAATATAACAGGTAACACCATCCACGGCGGCATTAACCTCTACGGCAACCACAACAACATAGAAAGAAACCTCATGATTGGACACGGAGTTTGGATGTCGGGCAGAGGAATCGGCATGGATACAGGTCCCGCTCCGAACTTTAACACAATAGTCGCAAACACCATTAGAGACTGCCCCTTCGCCGTTTTCGGCGTCTACCTCTCCACGGGAACCAACCTCCTATTCCTAAACAACTTCATAAACAACACAAACGGCAACATCGCCCCCTATCAATGGCAATTAGTCCAGAACGGCGAACCCGCTGAGCATTGGACACCAAGCGCAACTTGGAGGGGAATTTACCCCAATAACACCCTCTTCGACAACGGCAACGTAGGGAACTACTGGAGCGACTACAACGGCACCGACGGAAACGGCGACGGA
>JBGOXQ010000202.1:0-4515 GCA_041479225.1 Bathyarchaeia archaeon | reverse complement strand
GGTCTAAACCGATGCTTGGCTCATCTAAAATTACAAGGTCAGGATTGTTCAGAAGCGCTTGAGCGATGCCTATGCGTTGCTACATGCCCTTGCTATACTTGCCGATAAGGTCGTTTTCTCTGCCCTGTAGCCCAACCAATTTGATGAGCTTTGGAATCTGCTCTTGGCGCTGTTGCTTAGTCATGCCATACATTCGCCCATAAATGTCCAGAAGCTCGGCGCCCTTCAGGTGTTTGGGGAATTTTGGGAGCTCAGGCATGTAGCCGATGCTTAATCTGCTGTCTGCTTGGTCCCCGCGCACTTCTTGCCCTAAAACCTTAACGCTGCCTTCGTCGGGCTTCAGCAAACCCACTAGAATTTTTATGGTGGTTGTTTTTCCAGCGCCGTTGGGTCCGAGGAAACCGTGAATTGAGCCTCGTTCTACTTTGAGGTTGAGCTTGTTTACGGCAGTAAGTGAACCATACTTTTTGGTTAAGCCTATAGTTTCAATTGCCAGTGACATCTGCAACGCCACCTTTTTCTATCCTGCTATTCGCATAAACCCGATATAAAGTTTAATGAAGAAAATCTTCAGGGAAACGAATTCAGGTTGAGCCGTCGCTTTTTGCTTTGAAGCACCAGTACAGAATTAATGGCGGCATCTCGAAACAAAAAACCCTTTTATCCATAGACAACAGTCTAAGCTTATGATTCGGGTAGTAAACCTTGACGACAACACCGAAAACTCTCTCAGTGTAGATGCTCTGCAAACATTCATCCTGCGAAATGTTTGGCTGGAACTCATCGACCCAACAGCTAACGAATTGGATGCTGTGGCTGCAAAAACAGAAGTGCCCAAGCAGTTTCTGGAGTTGCCTGAGGCTGACGGTTTCGTTAATCTGCGTTTAGAAGACGAATTGGGAATTATCAACTTTGTAATCCCACAAGACATAATCGTCACTAAAGAGGTGCGTCCCATAGTCATGGTTTTCTCCAAAACCTTCCTCGTAACAGTGTCTAAAAAAGAAGACACGCACATTTTGGAAGTGGTTAAGGAGCGGATGAGCAAAACCAAAATCGACCCACCTAGTATGGTTACCTACTTTATAATTGATGAGATAGTCAGCACCCATTTCGCGCAGCTCGAGAAAATTGAAGAAGTAACCTCAACTTTGGAGGAGGAAGTGGTTGAAAAAACCAGTCATGACACGCTTAAACAGATTTTCAATCTGAAAGCGAAGTTGATAAGCCTCAACAAGATGCTCTGGTACGAAAGAGGACTAATCTTTAACCTTAGGCAATGCGGCGACAACTGCATAACGGCAAAGGCGCGCGGCATGTTTGAAACTACACATGAAGATTTGACGCGGCAAATCGACATAGTGGAGACTTACCGCGAGATAATGTCTGACGCCATTAACGTGCATTTGTCTGCGGTTTCCAACAAAATCAACTTCTCCATAAAAAGCCTCACCGTCGTCATATTCTACCTGACGATTATAACTACGGTGACGTCGTTTCCGAACACGGTTGCCACGTTCTTCGGCATCAGCCAATTCGGAAGCACCAACGTCGCAATAATTTTAGTAGCCATTCTCCTGTCTACAATTTTGCCGTTTTTGTGGTTGTGGAGAAAGAAGTGGCTAAAACTGGACCAATCAGCGCAGTCAGAAACGGGTTAAGTCAAAACCCACTCTCTTTGACAACCGCGGCAAATCGTTTAAGACGTAAACGAAAGCGTAACCCATCCATTTCCCCCAACGCTTCTCAGCTTCTTTCTTAAGCTGCGGAATTAATTCCCGTGGGTTCTCAGGTATTTTTCCAAAGAAGAGAACGCTGAAAATTTTCGCGCTCCAAACATCCAAGGGAAAACCCATGCTGGGCATAACCAGCTCAGCCGAATATTCGCCAATACTTCTGAGACTCAGCAGCTTCTTCTTGGCTTCCGCAGGCTCCAATGAGTAAAGCTCATCCATCGTGGGAAAACCCGCCTCCAAAGCCTTCGCAATCGCAACTATGTTAGCTGCCCTGTAACCAAGTTTAGCCTTAACCTTCAGCTCCTCGACCGATGCATATGCAATTCTTTTTGGCGAAGGCCAGTAACGCATCGTTTTCCCGTCAAAATGGATTCTGTCGCCGAAATTTTCCATCAGCAAATCCATCATCTGGTTGCTCCGCTTGATAGGAGCCATTTGAAGCGTGACCGCAAGAATTAGCGCTGGAAAAAGTTCTGGCCATGCGACGGTGTGCATTCCACATAAGTCTTTTGCCACTTCGCGGAGGATTTTGTCTTTTTTGGCAAGCACGTAAAATTTGTGCATGTCTTCTTTCGTTCGCAGTGCCCTCTGCAGAATCTGCATTGTATCTTGTTGTTCTTCTTTACTAAGTGCCTTTTCTGAGAACACAGTGCATTCAATACGTGGCGTCTTCACCGTACCGTGCGATTCCAGCCTCAAGCCGATGAGTGCGCCTTTGAAGCATGTTGCAGTCCAAAGTGTGCCTTTCTCAAAGGATTCATCTGGGGTGCTCCACCACCAACCAGCTGGTTTTTGCACGGTGAGCTCAAAATCGTATGGAGGAATAGCTTTAAACTCGGTTGAAAAGGCTTTTCGTAAAATCAACTCACTTCCCAAGGTCATCATTCTACTTTTGTTGTTCCGGAATAAAAGCAAATGCTCAAAATAGAAACTCAGCGTTCATGCTTCTTTTGCGATAAGACAATAAAAGAAAAAGGGATGGAAGTGCTGTTTCGCACTTAGTTTATTTTTTTCTGAGAGTGAGGATTATTGCTATTGCTGCGACGAGTATGACGATTATAATGACTGCGGCTAAGGCGTAGAACATGTCTGCGGATACACCTGAAGTTGTTGTGGTCGTTGATCCTCCTGCTGCTGCACCAACGACTATGCTGGTGACTGCTGAGGAGCCCCAGTACGAGTTAGTTCCTTCGAAGTTGGCGGTAATAGTGTACATACCTTGATTGCTTGGTGCGGCCCATGAGAATGCAAAGTGTCCGCTGATGTCACTTGTGGCTGAACCTATTTCTACGTGGTTTCCGTCAGCGGCAGTGGCGAACAATTTTACTGTAACACCTGTTGCATGAGTCGGCATTGGTTGCTGCTCGTATAAGTAGTTCATCCATGCGTTCTGGTCTAAATCGGAAACTGCTGGAGTGCCTGGTTTGCCTGGCGATTGATCTGTTACGGTGCCCTGAATCACGATGTTTGAACCTACAGCAACAGTTGTCATTGGAGCTGTGACCGTGGAGGCGCTGGGACCTTTACCGAAAGCGTAGATCTGGTTGTCATAGAGGTTATGAGAAACCAATATGCCGTCCGCGATAGCTGGTTGGCAGAACCAACCGGTCATCTTCCAGATTTGGTTTCCGTTGAAGTCAACAACGTAGAGTCCTTCGCCTTCATAGAGTGGTTGGACGCCGTTGCCGTGTTCACCTGTAGTTCCTATAACTGCGTTGTTAGTGACTGTTAAGCCGTTGTAGAAGGGCCATGTGCCGTAAGGCGTTATTGTTCCTGCGTTTCCACTAGTGAAGTCCCAAAGGTGGGTTCCGGTTTCAGCGTTGTATGCGTGGATTAAGCCGTCGTAGCCTGCGTTGAAGAGTATGCCGTTGGCGATTATTTGGCTTTCATAGTTGTATAGACCCCATGGGTTTGTGTATGGAGTTGATGGACCCCACAAGAATTGCCCGGTGATCACATTCCAGGCAAACCATTCCAGTGTGTTAGGAACAAACAACGCTAAAATTCCTTTGTCAAGTCCCATGCCGACTACGCGGGTTTGCAGGAAGGTTCCTGGGAAGGTAGTGCTGTTTGCTGGAATCAGTGAGGTTGCGTCGATAGTGTTTGGACCCCACATCTTGGACGCATCACTCATGCTGTAGCCGACCCATGTGCTTCTTTGTGGGAAGCTGAATGCTGCTGTTGAACCAAAGGCGCCTGTTACAGTGCCAGCCATAACGTAGACCGTGTTGTCATAGCCAATTTGTGCAATGCTGCCACCGGCTGGAAAATCGCTAAGTGTTCTAGTCCACACTTTTCCGAGGTTGCCGTCAAGTGTTTGTCCAGCCCAATTGTATATTCTCCATGTTTGGTTGTTGTTGGTGGGTCCTCCATAGGCGCTTGAAAGGGTTGCGATGATTTGACTGAATTTCCATAGTGATAAGTCTCCAGTTGGACTCAGGCTATAGATCAGTATGTCGCCTGGGCCATGGTTGACATTGAATGTGTTGTCCAGCAGTATTGTACCTGAAGGCACATTGCCGATACTTAGAATATAGCTGCCAGTCCATGCATCGTACATCTTCCATGTAGTTCCTCCGCTAGTATCCCATAAATATGCGTAGCCTCCGCCTTGGTTAAAAGATATGAAATCGTAGATTTGGCCGAAAGCCAATGACGCGTGGGGTATGGTGAAAACGTCTTTTCCAGTTGCAAGATCAACACAGCTAATTGTTGAAATTGTTTCGTTGTCTACGCCGCCTGCTGCACCTCCAGCTTGGGTTGTGGGTTCTTCTGCTTG
>JBGOXQ010000201.1:0-4535 GCA_041479225.1 Bathyarchaeia archaeon | reverse complement strand
GTCCGATGTCACCGCGTAGGCACACATACCTACAGCAGCGGAGACGTCTGTAGACACTTGGGCGAGCGAATTCTCACCGCTCAAAAACAACAAAGCGTAACCGTTAACCTGACAAAGCCTGATACCACCCTGAACGTGGAAATCCGAGACAAAGAAGCCTATGTCTACGGGGAAGTCATTCCAGGTCCTGGCGGATTCCCGCTGGGTACGCAGGGCAAAACGGTCTGTCTCCTCAGCGGCGGCATAGATTCACCCGTGGCTTGCTGGTTAACCATGAAACGCGGCAGCCCAACCGTGCCTATTTACGTTGATAATAATCCATACACGGATGAGTTCGCGAAGCGGAAAGCCATCGAAACCGCTCATGTGCTCAAAAAGTGGAGCGCAGGATACATCAACAAAATCTACATCGTCCCAAACGGCGAAAACATGAAAGCCATCGAGCAGAACGCTCCTGACCGATTCAGATGCCTGTTGTGCAAGCGGCTCATGTACCGCATCGCGGAACACATAGCGCAGACCGAGCAAGCCTACGGCATAGTAACGGGAGAAGCCATCGGCGAGCAAGCAAGCCAAACCATTCACAACCTATTCGCCATAGACGAAGCGGCGACAAGTTTTCCGATTCACCGTCCGCTTCTGGGTTTTGACAAGTTAGAAACCGAGGCCATAGCCAGAAAAATAGGAACTTTCGCAGTTTCTATCCAGAAAGCGAAAGGCTGCTCCGCTGCCCCATGCAAACCAGCAACACAAGCGAGACTTAGCGCCGTGAAGGAAGCGGAAGAGAATCTGGACATGTCGGCAATGGCTGAGGCGGCAGTGGCGGGAGCTGAGGTTTTGACGATTTAGAAAAAAGGAGAGTGCAACTTCTTAAGCGGTATTTTGGAGTGCCCTTTAGCCAGTGCCGACAATGGTTATGTCAAAGTTGAAGTCAGTTATCCCAGAGATGCTTGAGCTGACGGCCAAAGTTAACGTTAATTGCATGCCTTGTCCAGCGCCCAAAGTTTGCCCAGCATAATTCCATGTCAAGGTCAGATAGGTAGCAGCATTCGATGGGTTCCAATTGGAAACGTATTGACTCAGCGTTATGAGCGTGTTACCTTCGTTGCGTACGTAAATAATGAAGCTACTTTGTGTTCCTGGAGAGAGTGTTCCCCAACTTACCAGAGTCACTTTGCTGGTAAGGCTTGCATCGGTATAGACTTTCACGCCAATTGTAAGAAATGTGCCTATGCTTCCTTTGTTTGAGAGCGTTCGAGTTGCCTGACTTGCAGACAAGACTTGCTCTGTCATTAAACTGGAGACTATTACTGTGATTAGCATGAGCACTATCAGGGTCAGTGTTTGCTTTGCTCTTTTCGATTTATTTGAGGAAAAATGAAAAAGCGTAAAGACCAAGATAAGTGTTCTGCGCAGTTTAGGATTGATTTTCCCAAAAAGCACAGATAGTTGCTTCAGCAGTGTCTGATTCGCCATTTTGTCTGATTCTCCTGATTGTTGCATCTTAGTTCTTTTCGATAACGCATCTGCTTGATTGTTCTTAACAGTTTTTGAGAAACATGCTTCAGCGTTTTGCCAAGTTCGATTGAAAAGAGCGAAGGAAACTTCGCATGCTTTGAGAAGCCGAATTAACTTGGTTGCTGTCGAAGGTCTATCACGGTAGTGCCTGCAAACTTGTCAAAGTATCTGATGAATCTCGTATCTTTACGCTGTAGACCAACCACAAGGTCAAAAGGTAGCAGGAAAGCTTTTCCGAAGTTGCGCACGCCAGCGTGGTCGTAGGACATCTTCTTGCCATCTGTTCTGACAACTTTGAGGCCAAGCATGCGTTTTCCCAAGCTCTGGCTGTTGAATCCCTCCAGCAGTGTAGAGTATACCCACAGCAGACCTAGCACCACAAATAGAAGGTTCAGGGCAGATAGTTCTCCTGAAAATAACGAGAATGTCTCTGGAAGAGTGAGCAATATTGTAATCATGGTCATGAGACCAAAGTCTATAAGGAAAGCGAAAGTTCTTTTAGAGAACGATGCAAGCGGCAGTTGGGCAACTTTTCCTTTGACGCCGGCGGCTTCAGCCCAAGATTCTATATCTTTGATGACTCTTATTGCACTTTCGCCTGCTCTGCTCAGTTTATACTTACCAGTCGGGGTTTGTTCCATTAATGATGAAAGGCTGCGGATATGGAAGCTCAGTTTTCCCGTGTCCACGCTCAATGCGTTCCTGAAGTCTGTGAATGAGCTTTCGCCTTTTTCGCTGAGGATTAACAGTATTTCCCTTCTTATTTTGTGTGAGAGCACACTAAGAATTTTGGATACATTTTCTTGGTGAATTGCCATCTTCGAAACCTATTTTGATTATTTGTGGAGAGGAGTGGAATGCGGGTTCACACGCTCAGCTACTGAGGAAAACATGCTTCCATATAAGCAGAACCCTAAAAAACTCCTTTTTTGATGCTTTACTCTTATTAGCAGTACCAACGTATCTTATGATTGTATGTCATCTGCTGAAGTTGCCGTGCAAGTTTTTCGCAAGTTGGAAATTGAAGATCTGAAAATACTGCAAGTCATAGAAACAGGCATGAACAAACATGAGTACGTGCCCCGAGATCACATAGCCCGACACGCTAACGTGCCGCTGGAAAAAATAGACCGAGGGCTAGGCAGAATTGACAAGTTAGGCCTAATCTACAGAATGCGGGGTGCCTATACTGGATACACGCTGAATTATTCTGGCTACGACTGCTTGGCGATTAACGCCTTCGTCAAAGCCGGAGTGTTAGACGCCTTCGGGAAACCGTTAGGTGTGGGCAAGGAAGCGGATGTCTTCGACGCTTTGGATCCGAAGGGCACGCGGGTGGCAGTTAAGTTTCACAGGTTAGGGCGGGTAAGCTTCAGGCAAACGAGACGGAAACGGGGTTATATGGAGGATCATGCGGGTTGGCTGTTTCAATCTCGCTCAGCGGCGGAAAAGGAGTTTCAAGCTTTGAAACTTGTCCATCAGCATGGTGTTGAGGTGCCTGAGCCCATCTGCCAGAACCGCCACGCCATAGTTATGGGCATGATTGAAGGCGGCGAGTTGTCTAAGTGGAGGCAAATCGAGGACCCTGCTAAGGTTCTGAAAGAAATTTTGCTTAACGTTCGGAAGGCTTACGTGGATGCTGGCGTGATCCATGCGGATTTAAGCGAGTACAATGTTCTCTTGAGGCCTGATCTGCATGTGCTTATTATTGATTGGCCTCAGTTTGTGACGAAGGATCATCCGAATGCGGAGGACCTGTTGACTCGTGATGTTAGGAATCTCTTGGATTTTTTCAGTCGGAGATTTAGGGTTAAGGCTAGTCTTGAGAAAGTTTGCGGGTTTGTTTCTGGAAAAACTAAAACGTTAACTGTTTAGTGTCTTGTTGAGTCCAGAACTATGTATAGTACGTTGTTTCCGCGGAGCAAGACGTTGCCGTAGTTTGTGAGTAGTTGTTCTTCTTTGAATTCGGTTGCGCCTTCGAGCAGTATGTTCATGTGTCCGTCGACTTTGATCATTTTGCCTTTGTATTCGCAGCCGTTTTTGAGGACTACTTCTATGTTTCCGTTTAGTTGCTTGATGAGAACGTTGAGTGGTTTTTTGCTGGGTTCCATCATAGCGCCGTGATCAAATGAGTTGGTGTGCATACACCACAAACTCCTTACGACATATAAAAGTTTTATCCATTCGACTGACCAACCTTTTTGGTGTTGGATGGGTTTGGGTGGCTTTGGGATGGGTCTTGCTCTCTGAAGCTATACCCCCTTCTTGGGTTGGTTGTTTGTGTTTTGGGCTGCTTTGGTTGTTCTGTTTGTGAAGCGGGTTTTTCCTGCGTCTTTTTGTGCCGCGAAAAGTCCTAAAATGTCCTGAAAAGTCGCGTTGCGTCAGTCGTTTGCAGGTTTCAGTTATCTGAGAAGTGACTTCAAAGCGCCTGTTAAGGGGCAGTTGTTGTTGAGGATTAGAGCAACAATCTTGAAACAAGAAAGAGAGAAAGTTGTATGAGTTTGCTTCTTCTTAGGCTTTGGTTTTTTTCTAATTCTTTCTTTGAGTTCGCGGTAGATAGGTTTTCCTCCAATAAGCAAGGTGCCAAGCAGACATGCAGAGCCTACGCCACGATAAATAATAATTGACAAAAGCACTCCATAGGCCAAAGGTAGATTGAGGGCGTTTGCGAGAAGCAGTCCTAAGATTGGATGAATAATAATTTCGTCTGCAGTTGGAAGCAGAATGTAAAGTGATAGAGCCAGCAAGGATACGGAAACGGCAACTTTTCGTAGCTGCATGTTGTCTCTTCATCCTAAATGATAATGCTGTGTTTAAAAAGAGTTTTGGATTTAATTACGGGATTGTATTTTAATCTTGAATATTGTCTGGTGATGTTGGGATGAAGTAGGATTCAAGTGGGTCGGAAGGTGTCAGATGAGAGTTTTTGAAAGTGCTAAAGACAGCATTGAGCGTGATGGTTGCACACAACCGTTAGTTGATGATATTAGGCTTCATCTCAACGTTATCTCCTTCTG
>JBGOXQ010000200.1:0-4539 GCA_041479225.1 Bathyarchaeia archaeon | reverse complement strand
CTGGGTGAAAAATACTGCGTATCCGTACTGGTATGTTTTCTTTGATTACTGGCCCCAATGCTCGGGGGTGCATGGCTTTAGCTCCGAAAATCGCCATCTCCGCCGCTTCTTGATAGCTGAGTTGTGGCAGCATTCGGGCGTGAGGCACAATTTTGGGGTCAGAGGTCATTATGCCAGACGTCAGTCCATATCCAGACTTCGTCAGCCTGCAGTGCCACACCTAAGATGGTTGCGGTGTAATCTGAACCTCCCCGTCCAACCGTGGTGACAATGCCATCTTGGTCAGCAGCGATGAAACCCGTTACAACTGGAATAACGCCCTTCTCAACTAGAGGTCCAAGGCGTTCGCGGATAAGGTGAGTAGTGTAGCTCATTAACGGCTCGGCTTCGCCGAAATTTGAGTCCGTAACTATGCCTGCTTCTTTGCCTGTGAAGCATTGGGTTTCGATTTTATGATCTTTTATGGCGCCCCAAACAATGGGTGCTGATAGCCTTTCCCCGAAAGAGGCAACGTAGTCCTTGGATTTTGGGGTAAGCTCGCCGACGTAGCATATGCCTGTTAAGACTTTTTCCAGTTCAAAGATTGTTTTTTCTGTGATTTGGCTGACTTCTTTTTGGATTGCTTTGCTGGTTATGGCGGTTGCAATGGCTTCCAGATGCTTTTGCAGTAGTTCTTTGGTAAAAGCGTCAATTTGTTTTACATCGCTTTTCTTGGCTTTACAAGCAACCTCAATAAGTCTGTTGGTAACGCCTGCCAACGCCGAAACCACAACCGCAACTCTGCAATCGTCCTTAACATACTGTGTAACTAAGTCAGCAACGTGGCGAATGTTGTCGCCCGTGCCAACGCTGGTTCCGCCGAACTTCATCACTATCTTCATTTTAATCAGCCCTGTGTTAGTAATTTAGTTGTTAATTTATGTCTAATGTCTAAAAGGTCCCTTAAAACTGCACTGGCAGTTTCTATGCCGCCCGCGCCTTTGCCGATGAGGGTTTCTTCGCCTGCAAACTCAGTAAAGAACGTTATCGCGTTCAGGACACCGCTGACGCATAACGGGTTGGTTTTCGCTATTTCTATGGGTTTAACCGTTGCTTTATCGTTTTCTATTGACCCTATGAGCTTGATTGTATTGCCCCTCTTGGCGGCTTCATCAAGTGCTTGCAAAGACATATCGCGGATACCCGTCCTATCCACATCTTTTAAGGTTATTTTCTTGTTCATTATCCAATTCGCCAAAATGACTACTTTGCAGGCGGTATCAAACCCGTCTATGTCCATGGACGGCTCTCTCTCCGCGTAACCAAGCCTCTGTGCATTTGTTAGGGCTTCTTGAAAGGATACGCGGTTTTGAGACATCTCTGTCAGTATGTAGTTAGTTGTGCCGTTTAGTATGCCTCGTATGGCAAGAATTTTGTCCCCCGCGAGGCACCTTTTGGCGAACTCAAGCATCGGTGTTCCGCCGCCGACGGTGCCACTGAATCGGAGGTAAACATTGTTGTACTCTGCCAGTTCGGTGAGTGCTGGCATAGCTAAGGCTAAGGGTCCCTTGTTGGTTGTCACAACGTGTTTCCCTGTTTTGAACGCTTCAATGATGTGTGAGAGGGCGGGTTCACCGTTTTTGATGTTAACGGGCGTGACTTCAACAACTACTTCGGCTTCAACAGACTTGATAACCTCTAACGCAGGCATTCCTGGGTGACCAAAATCGGGGTCTGCGGATATTGGGTACCCCCGTTGCTTAATCGCTTCCAGTTTTTCGGGGCTTAGACCTTTGGGGTTTATGACCGCGCCGTCTATGTCTGCGATGGCGACGATTTTTGGGTTAAACCCGTAATCCTTAACTCTTTCAGCAATTCTGCGAGTAAGAATGGTGGTTACGCCTTTCCCGACTACGCCAAAGCCAACTAATATGATCCTCATGCAAGCTCACCGTGCCCGAATTGCCACTTCGCTCTTCAAGCCAAGTGCATCCTCAATCGCCGACATTTCAGCATCAACTTCAACGGGTTTCTCACTTGCTTTAACCGCTGTATCAGGGTCCTTCAAGCCGTGGCCAGTGGTGACGCAGACGACTCGTTCATCCTTCTTGATGACACCGCTGTTGACGAGTTTGATGAGTCCCGCAATGGAGGACGCACTGGCTGGCTCCACGAATATGCCTTCGACGCGCGCCAGCAACTTCTGGGCGGCTAAGATTTCCTCGTCAGTGACTGTTTCGGCTGTGCCGCCACTATTGCGTATGGCGTTGACGGCTTTCTTCCAGCTAACGGGCGCGCCGATGCGGATAGCAGTTGCCAATGTCTCGGGGACTTTGACGGGCACCATCTTTTTAGCGCCTGTCTTAATCATCTGGGCGATGGGCGCGGAACCTTCGGCTTGAATGCCTGTCATCTTTGGCAGTTTGCGGATGAACCCGAGGCGGTGGAATTCAGTGAAGCCTTTCCAGATGGCGCTAATGTTTCCAGCATTACCCACTGGCACAACTACTCGGTCAGGGGCTTCCCCATCCAGTTGGTCGCAGATTTCAAAGCCTAAGGACTTCTGTCCTTCCACGCGGAAAGGATTAATGCTGTTGAGCAGGTAGATGCTCGGATGCTTCTCCGCAATCTTGAAAACAAAATCCAGCGACTCGTCAAAGTTGCCGCGGACCTGAAGAACCTTAGCGCCATAAATCATAGCCTGCGAAAGCTTCCCGTAAGCGATTTTGCCTGACGGAATCAGCACAGTGCATTGCATCCCTGCTTTCGCAGCATATGCAGCCAGCGAGGCGGAGGTGTTGCCTGTGGAGGCGCAGATGACGTTTTTAGCGCCTAGCTCGTTGGCTTTGGAGACGCCGACGGTCATGCCTCGGTCTTTGAAGCTGCCTGTCGGGTTTTCGCCTTCGTTCTTCACATAAAGTTGTGGTAGTCCGAGTTGTTTGCCCAGTTTGTGGCATGAATGTAAGCCAGTTCCGCCTTCGTTCAGAGAGACAATTTTGGAAACGTCTTCGATGGGCATGAAGTCCTTATACCGCCAAACCGACAAAGGCACGTCTCGCCAGTTGCTCTTCTCCAGCTTCCGCGAAAGCTCTTCAAAATCATACTTAACTTCAAGGATGTCTCCGCATCTTCTGCAGAAATAGAGGATGTCGTTTATGTCGTATTTGGTTCCGCAGTTTATGCATTCTTGATGAGTCACTTTTCCACTTCTCCTTCACAATTGCGCTTGAGGATGTTTTTGAGTGCTGGTTCGTTGAATGTTCAGAGAGTATTCTGCTGCAACTATTAATATTGTTGTGGTTAACCCACAAGGTTAGTCAGCGATTCGTATGCTTTGAGGCTGTCCTTCTTCTCGACAACGATAACGGTTTCAGTCCAGCATGAAATGAACTCGATTATGTTCACATTCGCCTCTGCCAGCAACGTAGTCAAGAACGCCACCACTCCCGGAGTGTTCTCCAGTTCTTCAGGCGAGTTCACCACAATCATCGTGCAGTTATCATGCTTCACCAACGTGCTAATGCGTTCAGGCAAGTCAACGCGATCCAATAGGTAGACGAATTTTCCTGGCAAATCCACTTTCATGCCGCTTTTCGTGTCAAGTTCCTTGGCGGTTATAATGACGCTTTTGCGGTCGTACACGGCTATGCCGCTGCGTTTGAGTAGGCTGAGGACTTTTTCTTCGCGTTTCTGCTTGTGCTTCTGCAGTTCTTCTGCGAATCGGCGGAGGGCGGCTTTGGTGGCGGTGTTGTTGCTGGTTTTGAGTTCTTCTTGGATTTGTCTGGACAGTTCGCTGAGATTCACGATGCCTTTCTCCAATGCCTCAAGCAAATAGGGCTTATTTCTGAGGTAGGCACGTACGTCTTGGGCTATTGTCATAAAAACAAAAAGTATCATTTGGGACATTTAAAGCTTGTTATGTTACAACGAAGTCGTAAAGTTTAAAAACACCGCGTGGAAGGTAAGGGGAATAATTCCTATTTCAAAAACGGGGGAGCAAACCATAACCGAAAAATTCGTCTTAGCCTACAGCGGCGGACTAGACACATCTGTCCTCATCAAGTACCTGCAAGAAAAATACAAAGCCGAAGTCATAACCGTAACCGTTGACGTCGGTCAACAAGAAGACCTGAAAGCAGCAGAAGAAAAAGCAAAGAAACTTGGCGCCCTGAAACACTACTATATTGACGCCAGAGATGAATTTGTCACAGACTACATTTTCCCAGCCGTAAAAGCAAACGCCTTGTACGAGGGGAAATATCCCATAAGCACCAGCCTCTCCCGCCCTCTCATCGCAACAAAGATGGTTGAAGTCGCTGAGAAAGAAGGCGCCACAGGTTTAGCTCACGGCTGCACAGGCAGAGGCAACGACCAAGTCCGCTTCGACGTCACCTTGGGCTCCTTGGCACCTGACCTCAAAATAATCGCTCCCGTCCGCGATTGGGGCATGACCCGCGAGGAAGAAATAGCCTACGCAAAAACCAAAGGCATACCCATATCCACTGCGGCAAAGAAGTTCAGCATAGACGCCAGTGTATGGGGTAGAGCAATGGAATGCGG
>JBGOXQ010000199.1:0-4568 GCA_041479225.1 Bathyarchaeia archaeon | reverse complement strand
CGCCTTCGCCAATTCCTCGGCGGAGACAGCAGGCAAATAAACCAGAGTTGAGCGTCCACGTGCACCTTCCCAGGAAACTCGCGTTTTCAGGATGCCTAACAGGGAAAGCGACTGCAGGTACGTCCAAAGCTGCGTGTGACTGACAGGTTTTTCATCGAACTCTTCACAGGCAACCGCGTAAGCTTCTTCAAGTTCAGATAGCGTGGCGTAGGCTTTGGTGCTGTTTTTGAAGAATTCTGCCACAGCAAGCAGGAAGAGTCTTTCATGCATGCCCAGCGTGGCTAACTCACTCTTCTGAACTGACGGGATAATGCTGGAAACAGCTTTGCGGACACATTCAGGCGTAACTTCGTTTAGGTCTTCTGCGTCAGCGTATTTTCCCGCGCGCCACAACAACTCAATGGCGAACCGTGCGTTCCCGCTCTCACCGCGGGCTAAGTCAGCCGTTAAGCCTACTACTTCTTCGGGGACGGCTGCTGGTTCAAAAGCTATGCCGACGCGGTCGTTCAAGATGTCTTCCAGCTGCGGTTTCGAATATTTTTCTAGGCTGATGACGTTGCGTTGGAGCGTGCTTTTTGCGCTTGCATCCAGCTTCGCCGTCAATTGCAGGTCACGCATGATGCAGATTAGCGATATACGTTGTGGCATGTTCGGTCGCATTTCTTGCAATCTCGTGAGGCTGTAGACGGCGTCTGAGCCTTCGGTTTCGATGAGGCTGTCAAACTCGTCTAAAGCAAGAATCAGGAACGTGCTTTCCTCATCCAACGACTGTAACAGAGTCCGCAGAATCTCTTCGGAGCCAAAGCCGCGTTTAGGAAAATTAGGGCGCGACACGTTAACCACATGCTGCAGAATAAGCGAAAGCTTGCCGCGGTACTCTCGGCAGTTAACATGCACGTATCGGAGGTTTACGCTGCGTTTGTGGGCTTCCGTGACTAATTCTGTACCGAAGCGTTGGCACAACGCGGTTTTCCCCGTGCCTATGTCGCCTGTCACGATGACGCGCTGCGCCATCTTCTCTGGGCAGGACAAAACGAAGCTGAAGAACTCCATCAGCAAGCGATGCTCTTTTTCTCGGTGAGGCATGCGGCTTGGAACGTAGTTTATGTCCAGTTTTGCCTCGTCTCGAAACACGCTCTGATGGAATTTCACGGTTAAACCTCAACCAGACTGTTTACAGCGCGCTGTTGTTCGCGTTTGCCGAGTAATCATCCTTTTAGAAGCAAAAGCCTAATAAATCCATTAGGGAAGAATTTTGCATTGGGCATGTTTTTTACTTATTTCCTCTTTCTCAAATAGCTTTTCACCAGTGAAGTCGCAAACAAATTCAAAGCCTTCATCTATCAGCTTATAATATATTGAAGGAAAAACGGTGGACTAAATAATCAATAGTCTTGTTTAATGTTGTTTTCTGCTATTGTTTTACCGTTCCACCTTAAGCTGTGCTCGTTTCCAGAAAAATTGTCAACCACCGAAACGCTCCAAAATACATCGGTTTTTCCCAAGTCTTCAATACCCCATGGGAAAGCCATAAGCACATATCGTGTCATATCATTTGGCGGCAATTGTCCTGTTTTTGCAATGGATATTTGCAGAAATTGTTTCCACTCTGGGCTTTCTTTCCAAGGTAAATTCTTCAGCACTTTCTTGCTTAAATCATCTCTTGCCTGTTTATCAGGAGGGCAATGTACAACTTTGGGATTTCCATCAGAGAACTTGAATGTACATATCCTTCCTCCTATCGAAGAAAAAAAATCGAAATATATGCTTACTCTTGAAAGGTTAGAAATGAAAGGGAAAACGTTAATTGAAAAACTCGAAAGCTGGGCATCATAATACTCGGCTTTCGCAAGATTTTGAGCGCTTTCATAAAGCTCGTCGAGAAAATTGTTATCTATCTTAAGGTCAGCAATTTTGGTGTTGTCTGGCAACAAAAAACTTGTTTGTTCTGTTTCTCCACTCGAACGTGTTTCAATTACATTTGTGCCCTTTTCTGGAAGAGATTTTTCTGCTATGGCTTGAGCTTTCTCAATTTGAGTGAGCCCAGTTTTCAATTGTTTATCATTAAAATCGCTTGCTTTTCTTGTCAAACCCGTAAGTTTGAACGCCTTGTCTCGGATAGAATTTGCAGCAACGATACATGAATCAATATTCTGGCAATTAAAATTGTCGTAGTCGGTTATGTTCTCTATAAGCCTTGGATAGCTCTTCTTTGAGTCAATACTCTCGTCCAACCAGCAGAAAATGGGAACTTCCTTGGCTTTTGCTACGCCGATTTCAAAGACCACCCAGTCTCTTGTGTAAGTATCCTCCACTACAGCGGGCGTAATCAAGGCAAAAAGCCCGATTGAGTTGGTTATCGCTTCAACTATTTTTGCTACAGGATTTTTTCCTTCCATTCTCTGTTTTGCAAAATATGGTTCTATCTCACGACCTGCGAAAGCCAGTTCAATTAGCCTAATTAGTTCTGTGTCTTTTGAACTGTGAGATAAGAAAATCGTGCACTTACTGTTGCTCAAAGCTTCACCTAAATTCAAAGTTGTGGGTTTTGCTATTTAAATATGTGAACTTTGCGGCAATTTGAAAACTTGTTTCAAGTCCCAATGATATTTATCCGTCGAAGGACACTTCTATCTTTGAACTACAGTAGATGCATTTGGCAAATATGAGCCATTTATGCTCTATACTCCAGTAATACTCTTCTTGGTGAACCTCATAAAAACCTTTTTAAATCCATTCTGTACTGTCTATTTCCGACATAATCATGATACCTAAATATTTCTTCCTAACTAAAGGCGTCGGCAAACACAAAGAGCAACTGCAGTCTTTTGAGCTTGCGCTGCGAGATGCAGGCATCCAGCACTGTAACTTGGTCAGCGTTTCAAGCATTGTTCCTCCAGGATGCGAATTGCTTGCGCGGGAGAAAGGCTTGAAGTTGGTGCAGCCAGGCGAAATCACATTCGTCGTCATCGCAAGAAACTCCACAAACGAACCCCACCGTTTAGTTGCCTCATCCATAGGCGTGGCGATTCCTTCAGGTAAAAACCAGTACGGCTACCTTTCAGAACACCACTCTTTTGGGCAGACCGATGAGTCAGCAGGCGACTACTCAGAAGACTTAGCAGCAACAATGCTGGCAACAACCATGGGCATCCAATTTGACCCCGAAACCGCCTGGGACGAGCGGAAGCAACTGTTCAAAACCAGCGGCTTAATAATCAAGACGGCTAACATGACTCAGACTGCGGTAGGCGACAAGAACGGGCTATGGACGACGGCGATTGCGGTTGCTGTTTTCGTTCCAGCAAAGAACGGAAAACTTGCTAAGCCTTAACAGCTGTTGGCCTTTTTTGATTTCTTCCATATCCTTTTTTGATAAAATTCCACGACAATTAGCATAAGCTAAACACTAAGCAGAATCCACATAAAATCAACAAAACGATTTTAGATAAAACTTAAATTCGGTTTAGGCAGATTATCACCAGTATGAATCGCTTGTTAAACGCTCTTGCTTGCTGCATGCTGATTACTATCGTTTTGCCGATAGCCACAGTCACAGCACTAACAAGAACCGTTGGTGTTTCAGTCGGAGACGTTTTCAAGTACAGTTGCTCCTACGAATCCATCGGATTTACAACATCTCCGACCGGCTCTGACAAGAACAAAGATTTGGATTGGATTCAAACTACAGTAACCAGCATTTCCGGAACAAAAGCGAGATTTCTATCCATAGGCCATTATAAGAACGGAACGGAAACAACTGGCGCTTCGATAACAATTGATGTTGACTGGCAAGGAGAAAACATTATTGATAATCTAATCTCTGCCAATCTCAATGCGAACGATGCTATTTACGCAATAGAGAATTCATACATCATAAACGAAACAATCGTCAAAGCATCACCCTTGGGTTCGAGACCAACAAATCATCTAATCCTAACTTCGAATGAAACTTGGACAGATACGAATGGAACTATCATTAATCGTGTCACTTCAAGCAATCATTACTGGGACAAGCAAACTGGAATCTTAGTGGAGATGTCAATATCAATAACAGATCAGACTAACACTTCCTACTCGAGAGAATCACTTAGTAATACGTTAATTGAAGCAGGCGTCTCGCCTTCTATTCCTACTCTTCCGCCTTCGCCAAGCCTCAGCGCAACTCCAACTCCTACACCCTCAATTCCCGAATTCCCATCAACCTTAACAGTCCTGGCACTTATGGCTATAACAGCATTTTCCGTGTTTATGGTTAAGAAAAAACTACGCAGCGACTAGTTATATTCGAGTAATCCACAAGCAAAATTTTTCAGCTCTTCTAAAGAAAATGTATAAAAGAGTTTTTCTCTTTAGACACAACGTGTAAAATATGAGGTTTAGTGGCAGAACAGCAACCGCGATTATTCCTTTCCCAGACAACAAAATCTTGCTGATCAAGAGGTCTACGCCACCGTTTGTGGGTTTCTGGGCGTTGCCAGGCGGAAGAGCAGAGCCAAGCGAAGTGGTGGAGCAGACTGTGGTGCGTGAAGTGAAAGAGGAAACGGGATTTGACGTTGCAGTAGTCT
>JBGOXQ010000198.1:0-4580 GCA_041479225.1 Bathyarchaeia archaeon | reverse complement strand
TCTCCGCTGAGCTCCACAACTACTGGCTTTTTTAGGATTTTGATGAAGTCTCTTGCCAGCAGGTCTACCCAGTAATTCGTAAAGTAATCTCGCGAAGACAGCGGAACATGGAAGTAATCGACTATCTCAGCGATTTGCTCGAAGTCTATGCCGAAGCGTTCTTTCGCCAAGACAGGGTCAGGGTACATCTCCACCGCAAACGTGCCCTTAACGAGTGCTTTAGCTTCTTTGAGAAAGCTAGTTACGGTTTGAGCGCGCCACTCTATCCAGCTTAATCCGCTCTTACGGCAAAGCTCCATGCATCGGGGGCAGACGCAGAATTCCTGCTCTGGGAAGTGATAAAGGTTCAGGGTTACGCCTTCGATTTTTTCTTTGCCTAAATCTTCAATGTAGCTTAGGACTTTGGCTCGGTACTGGGGATTTGTTGGGCACACGTAGTCAAATGGCAGGTTGAATTTGCGGTTTTTCCTCAACGCTGGGCCGCCTTTAGAAACGGCAACGATGCTTGGGTCTTCTCTGATGGCTTTAGCGTCACAGAAACATGTCACGTCGTTCTGCATGTGCTTTGCGGGCGGAAACACTTGTCCATCTGCCCACTTGGAATAGAACACATGCATGTCGTAGCCTGCAACTTTCTCAGGAACCAGCGTGACTAATCCAACTTTCATGGTGCTCACCTTGCGCGCGCAACAAATATATTCGTGGCACTTATTTATTTGTTGACTCTCCATGGACAAGCACAAACCTCATGTTTCAATTGACAAAGCTAAGTGTCGTCCTTGTTCTGGGCTTGTCTGCATCGGTGTTTGTCCGCAAGGCATTCTGGAAGAAGGCAAAGATAAGAAACCTCAAGTTACCGCGGGATCAGCCTGCAGTCAATGTGAAGTATGCGCAAACTTGTGTCCAACAAAAGCTATAACTATAGAGCGCATTAAGCCTTCAAAGTAACGGTGACGCATGTTGAAGCAGTTTGAACTCGCAGTGAAAAGCGCAAAACTGGTCCTTGAAGAAAACGTTTTAGCTGTGCTGTCTGATTGTCCCCTTAACACGTTTAGCTCCGCCATACACAATGGGGGGTTAAAGAAAACCAAAGTCATTGTAAACGCTCAAGTTACCAAGGAGTATGGTGATAGTCTACTGCATGATGACCCTGAAGCTTTCATTCAACTGTCTTATCGGAAACTTAGGCTTGCAGAAGATTTCGTGGGTATGATTACGTTTGCCAGCGTTGAGGATTTCTCTCTGGTTTCCAAAAGAGACGGCGACTTAGCCGTCAGCGTCGTCGCCACGGCAGGATGCACACACGCTGAGTCTGCAGGTGAAGAAATTACCCTTCAAGAAATTGCTGGCACAATAAACATCATGATCCTCATTGATGGTAACCCAATTGAAAGCTGCTTGGCAAGTTGCATCATTACGGCGACTGAAGCGAAAACCGCGGCTCTACGGGAACTGGATGTCCGCAGCAGGTACAGCGGCGCCGAAGCCACGGGAACGATTACGGATGCGATGGTTGTGGCAAAGACAGGTTGCGGTGCAGAAGTGGTTTATGCAGGTCCAGCGTCGCAGCTGGGGCAACTTATTGGCTGGTGCACGCGCAAAGCCGTTAAGGAAGCAGTAGAGAAAGGCATAGTCGGCGGCTTTACACCTAATCGCTCCATCATCGAAAGACTGCGGGAAAGGCACCTGTCAGTGGAGAAATTAGCCTCCGAATTAGCCAAAGTCAAGAGCATACACGCAGACGAGAAAACGATAGCTGAAAATTTGCGGAAAAAGCTGGGCGAACCCGCCTTTGCTTCAGCACTTCTTGCCGCCGTGAAGCTCGACGAAGACTACAAAAAAGGCTTAGCGCCGCCTGAACTGGGCAAAGCAAACGCTGTAGGTATAGGCTTCGGCGAGTTGCTGTCGGGGCAACCTGTTGCAGACGCCGAGTTGCGCCTTTGTGAGTTGCCTTCGTTTTTGAGGCAGGTGCTAGTCGCTCTCATCACGAAAGCGCTTTCTGATGGGAAAAACTGAAACCTTAAATAACCTCTGAAATCATTTCCCATACATTAAAGGACACAAATGGTGAAATAACTTTGAAATTCGGAGTCTTCTTATATCAACCAGAACCAGTTGAAGGCGTTGACCTCAACTTCTACCGTTTAAAATCTGAATCAGGAATCGTTGGAAAACCAAATCCAGAAATGTACACTAACATCGCATGTTTCGGCGACAATTACATGGCGGCGAAACGCCCCGACTGGAACTCTGTTAGCTCATGGGGCCCAGCATTGCGAACCAATAAACGCTATAATCTCCGCTGGGACGTCGTGTGCATGACTAATCCAGAAGCCAGAGAATACAACTTGAAAATTATCGCTGAAAGCGCCAAAGTAACTCCTGGCATCAGCATCAGTAGCCAGCACTTTGCAGACCAGCATTTTTGCACTTGCCCAAGATGCATTAGCCTACAACGTAAAAGCGGCTTAAGTTGGGTTGAGTGGAGAGCGAAAACCGTAACTGACTTCCTCGCTGAGGTCAAAGAGGTGGTCTCTGGCAAACCTCTCTTCGTGAACTGCCTGCCTGACCCCTTGCTGGGCAAGGAGCGCTTTGGCTACGACTTCGCTGCCATGGCAGACTACGCAGACTACTTTGTTATCCCCATGTTCAGCAAAGCTTACCCGACGCCGTGGTACTGGGAAACTATCGCACGCGGCTACAAGAGCTTTCTAAAGAAGCCTGTGTACGTGAACTTCTATGTTCGCGGACCAAACGAAACTTGGGACACCGTAGCGCCAACCAAACAGATTATGACTGTAGCTGCGCGCGTCGCCAGACAAGGCGTAGATGGCATCATTTTCCTCGCAGAGAAAGCCCAGTGGATACAGGAATTCCAGAAGAACGCAGTGGCAGACAAAGAAACACGTGCGTTCCTCAAGGACCATGGCGGCGACGACGTTCTGGAACTGTTTAACCGATGGGAAAAGATGCTAAAAGCATAGCATCCCACACTTTTTTTTCTCGTTTATTTTGCGCTTACTTGAAAACGTTCAGAGGGCGTTGTATAGCAAGTTTTAAATCCTGCTTGTCCCACTATGTGGTGTGGGAGAAAAATGGAAGAAATACAACTCAAAGTGGACGCGAAGGGCAGGCTGTGCATCCCCGCCGAAATCCGAGACGAAATAGGTGACGTGGCTGTCCTTAAGAAGACTCGCGAAGGCTATCTTCTACTTCCTGGAAAGAAAGAGGATTTTCTGGAGGAGTTCCGCAAACTTATTACATCCAAGCCCCGACGAAGAGGAAAGCCCGAGTTTGTTTCGCCGAAGGAAATGAAGGCGATTTGGAGAACAAAAGCTTGATTGTTGGACTCGACTCGAATATCCTCTGTTATGCCATGGACGTTGACTACCCTGAACATGAGCCAGTAAAGGATTTGCTGGTTAATCTTTCACCAGATAACTTGGTGGTTCTCAACCCTACAGTAATTCATGAAGCTTACCACGTTCTAGTTTTTTATTTGGAGTGGTTTCCGCAGGACGCAGCGGAAAAACTATCAGCGCTATTGAAGCATCCTTATGTTCAGTTTTTCAACCAGACCAGAAAAACCACTCAGATTGCCCTGAACCTTTCAGTTAAACATGAGCTTGACGGCAGAGATGCCCTAATAGTCGCCAACTTCCTCGCCAACAAAGTACCCGTCATTTACACTCACGATAGCGACTTGCTTAAACTGAAGAAAATCACTTGGAAAAATTCGCACGTGACCTTCCAAGATCCACTGAAAAAAACCATGCAATAGTAGCGACAACGGCGGAGTCATGAAACAACGTTGTGGCGGACAGGGGAACACGTGAGTTCCTCAAAGGACACGGCGGCGACGAAGTCCTGGAACTCTTCAACCGATGGGAAAAGATGCAAAAAGCATAAGCATCCCACACCATTTTCCTTTCTTTCTTTTATTTGTAAATTGAGTAATATTCTGCAAGTCGAATGGCAAGTTTTAAGCCCGTGTTTGTCCCACTTTACGGTGTTGGGAAAAATGAAAAACATACGCATCAAAATAGACTGCAAGGGCAGGCTTTGCCTTCCAGCTAAGATTCGCGAGCAGTTTGGCGATGTGGCTGTTCTTAAAAAGACCTTTGAAGGGTATCTCTTAATTCCTGGGAAACAAGCTGATTTTTTGGACAAGTTCCGCAGGGTAATTACTTCGGAGCCCAAGCGAACAGGTAAACCTATGTTTATGTCGCCAAAAGAAATGAAGGCGATTTGGACAACAAAAGTTTGACTGCGGCGCTGAAGATGAAACTCGACTTCTCTTTCCAAACTTGAGAACGTTCTTTGTTTCCTAAAATTACATTATAGGAAATCCATACTATTCCAGTAAACAAATCCGAGCGCACTAAACCTGAAAAACGCCCTATTATTTGCAACATCAAATCATGAGCAAACAAAAGCAGAAAAGGAGCAAACGTGTTCCACGATTTTTTCCTGCGCTCAGCGTTTCAACGTGAAAAGTTGCTGTGTCTGGTCAGGGTCGGTCGTTGGTTCTGCGGATGCGAGGACAAATCCAGGTAACAGGAATTGAAAAAAATTGATGA
>JBGOXQ010000197.1:0-4586 GCA_041479225.1 Bathyarchaeia archaeon | reverse complement strand
ATGATTATGGAGAAAGAAGCCAAAGCCCTTAGCGACAAACTCTACGTCGCTACAGACGACGGCTCCTACGGCAACAAAGGCTTAGACTTCCTTAAAGAACTGTTGAAGAAGGAAAAGTTTGACCGATGCGTTGTCATGGGTCCCGTAGTTATGATGAGAGATGTCAGCGAAATTACCAAACCCTTCAACATACCGACAGTCGTCACCTTAACGCCTATCATGATTGACGGCATGGGCATGTGCGGAGTTTGCCGCGTCACCGTCGGGGGAAAAATGCTGTTCAGTTGCGTGGACGGACCCGAATTTGATGGGCATCAGACTGACTTTGAAGGATTGATCATGCGTCAGCGTCAGATGCTTCCTGAAGAACGGTTAAGTTCGCTAACGTGGGAAACAAGCGGAGGTTGTAAGTGTGGCAGAAACCAAGCCTAAACCAAAACTCAACAAAAAAGCCATAGAGATGCGTAAACAAGAACCCAAAGTTCGAGCCAAAAACTTTAGCGAAGTAGCATTAGGCTACAACGAAGAAGAAGCATTAGAAGAAGCCAACAGATGCCTGCAGTGTCCAAAACCGCAGTGCATCACAGGCTGCCCCGTAGAAGTTCCGATTCCAGCATTCATCAAATGCATACGCGAAAAGAAATACGCTGAAGGCATCGCCACAATCAAATCCAAAAACGCCCTGCCAGCCGTCTGCGGACGAGTCTGCCCACAAGAATCACAGTGCCAAGCCAAATGTGTCATCGGCAAGATGGGTGAACCCGTCAGCGTCGGACGACTAGAAAGATTCCTCGCAGACTGGGAAAGAGACAACGGCTTCCAGTTGCCGCCCAAAGCCGCCCCGACAGGCAAGAAAGTCGCAGTCATCGGTGCGGGTCCAGCTGGGCTCACTGTTGCAGCAGACCTCATAAAACGGGGTCACGAAGTAACCGAGTTCGAAGCACTTCACATCGGAGGCGGAGTGCTCTCCTACGGTATTCCAGAGTTCCGTTTACCTAAAAAGATTGTCCAGAACGAAGTCAACTACGTCCAAAACTTGGGTGTAGACATGCGGTTAGGCAACTTGGTCGGCAGAATACACACCATACCTGAACTCATGAAAGAAGGCGGCTACGAAGCCGTGTTCATCGGAAGCGGCGCAGGCTTGCCCCAATTCACAGGTTGCCCCGGAGAAAACTTAGGCGGTATCTACTCAGCCAATGAATTCCTCATCCGCGTCAACCTCATGAAGGGATTCCTGTTCCCAGACTACGACACACCCATACGCATCGGCAAACACGTAGTCGTCATCGGCGGCGGCAACGTAGCCATGGACTGCGCAAGATGCTCCATGCGTCTAGGCGCAGATGTCTGCTTGGTTTACAGGCGGTCACGCGACGAGCTACCTGCCAGACATGAAGAAATCGAGAACGCTGAGGAAGAAGGCTTAGTCTGCAAGTTCCTTGCGGCGCCAGTGGAATTTTACGGTGACGAACGCGGCTGGGTCAAAAGCATGAAGTGCATCTGCATGGAGCTCACCGAACCCGACGCGAAAGGCAGACGCGGAGTTAAAGTTATTCCAGGCAGCGAATTCACCATGGAAGTTGACACGGTCATCATCGCCATCGGACAAACACCGAACCCCATCATCCAACGCACAACCGACGGCTTACAAAGCGACCCCAGACACGGCACTATATGCGTAAACGAAGTCGGCAAAACCAGCTTAGACGGAGTCTACGCAGGCGGAGACGTTGCCACAGGAGCAGCCACAGTCATCAGCGCCATGGGCGCAGGCAAACGCGCAGCTCAAGCTATGCACGAATATCTCATGAACAAAAAGTAAACACAGCAGAGTCTCTGCGGAGACTACCCTCCCTTTTAAATACCGTAAATGCCCAGAATAGTTCTTAGACTGGGGCAGGTAAAATCGCCGAATCAGACTTGAACCTAACGGTTGAACAACCCAAAAACGCGAAGTTGAAACCGACTTTCTCAGTTGACTTCATACGTGCATCCGCCATGTTCCTGGTGGTTTTGCTTCACACATCCATCGAAAACGTCGGTCCTCCGCCCTCACTCAACGGTGACACCGCTTGGTGGATAGTGAACAGTTACCAGTCAATCGCTCGACCAGGGGTTTCATTGTTTATTATGTTAACGGGTTTTCTTCTGCTTCAGCCCTACAAGGTTACTGAGCCGCTGGAAGTTTTTCTCAAGAAACGTTTTAGCAGGCTTGTTTTGCCCGTTGTGTTCTGGGGGGTCATTTACGTTTTTTGGAGCGCCTTTGTGGATAATCAAGCAGTCACGGCGAATTCTTTGGTGCAGGATGTTTTGAATGGACCGTATTTTCACTTTTGGTTTGTCTATTTGATAATAGGCCTGTATTTGCTTACGCCGATTCTCAGAGTGCTTATCGCGTATGCGGGTGACCGCCTCATCAGGTACCTCTTGCTCTTGTGGTTTATGGGAGTAAGTGTAGTTCCGCTTGCCAGCTTCTTCGGGTACACGTTGAACGGTGGCGTTTTCACATTAACAGGTTGGCTAGGTTATTTCGTCTTGGGCGCTTACCTCCCCAAAGTCAAAATTCGCACTTGGATACTTTACTTGATGTTGGCTGTGGGTTTTATCTGGACGCTCTTCGCCAGCCACATATTGATGGTTGAAGGCGGACCACAAAAGTACTTCTTTTTTGATTCTCTAAGCATCAACGTGCTTATGATGTCAATCGCCATGTTCCTGCTGCTCATGAAGATTCCTCCAAATGCCTTCGAAAGCCGCTCGACAAAACTTAACATGCTGATTCGTCTGATTAGTCAAAACACTCTGCCGCTGTACCTGTTCCACGTAATAGTCCTGAGAACTTTGCAGATGGGGTTGCTTGGGTTCACCTTAGACATCATGACGATAAACCCAGCCGCCATGGTTCTTCTGCTTGCGGCATTGATACTGCTTGTGAGCCTTGGAATAATTGTGCTATTGAAGAAAGTACCAATACTAAATAGACTAATTGGGTAGCCTTCAGCCGCCTCAATTTGTTGGCATCAAGTCGCAGTGGAAGAAGCGGTTGTCAACCAGCGTCACTTCTCCTTTCGTGAAGGAGACTGGTTTGCTGAATATGGGTCCGTTGTAGACAAATGAGTGAAATTCCCCGTTTTCGCCGCAGGGGTCCACGCCCGCAGGCAAGTCAGCTAAAAACTGCTTGTCAAATTCTCTTCCTGCAAACTCCTTGCCAATCACATTCGAATCTACAACTGTGATTACTGCTTTGAAGCCAAGGTCGATGAATCTCTCTGCAAGTTCATATGTGTTTCTTCCCCACAGTGGATAAATGCCGTGCATGCCGATTTTCGCCAGCATTTCTTCTCGGTAACGCTTAACGTCTTCGAGGAATATATCTCCGAAAACCACAGCCAGCACTTTTCTGTCCCGGTAGCTCCTAAGTAAAGCAAGCAGTTCCTGCTCGTACTCTCGGTTGGAAGCGCCTTTTGAGATCTGCATTTTTTCAAGCGGCAAACCCAACGCTTCCACCTGTTGCTCCAGCAAAATTCGCCGCACGTCATGGACGCTGACTCTGTCGCTGTCTTGGATAACTGTCGTTAGGAGCTCCAGCACTTCCATGCCAGACTTCAAAACTTCGTATAAAGCGAGGGCGCTGTCTTTTCCGCCGCTCCAGCCAACGATTACTTTTGGAGTAGCCAAATTGGGGAACCTCCTGCAACTTCGCCTTCAAGAGTGCAAGTGTGGTACTTATGCTTTCCTTTCATGCTGCAACTTCACCTAAAGCGTTTTTCGCGCATTTCTATTGAAATACCCATTACTGTTGTGTGCAACGCTACTACGACGAGCTTTAACATAAAAAGCTCAAACTAATAGCAAATGCATCTGGAAAACTTAGGGATTAAAAGCAACTTTTGTGTATATGTGTATATCAGTTAGTTCCAATCAACATTCAGAATGCGTATGTGCCTCGGCGACCATATATACATGTTTCTAGGGTGGGATACTGTTAACTTATTAGTGATGATTTAAAAATCTGGACAACTTATGCTTTGACCCATTTTTTGTCCGTTTCGTGTTTAAGTGTAAAACTGTGCTTTCCTTGCTTGGTGTATTCTCTGAAGATAGTACCGCAATTATCGCAAGTATACGCTTGAACGGAGAAATGTTGATGTTTCCATGTCCGTTCAGGTGAAATCTGTTCCTTGCTGCAATTTGGGCACTTAACCATTTACTTTCTCACTTTCCTAAGATACATGCTGAACTCTTGATAAATGTAATGATAGCCTACAGCTCTAACTACTATCGTGTTACCCTCAATCTTGTAGATTACTCTAAGGCTCCTGCCAACGTGTAAAGACCAATGTCCAGTTAGATCGCCAACAAGCTTCTCTGGTTTTAATGGGTCATCCTTTAGAAATTCTAAAGCATCTCTAATCTCTTTTTGTTCTGCCCTTTGCAATTTGCCAAATTGTTTTTCCATCAGATTTTAAATCCTGAAATTCGGGTGCACCAGAGTTTGAGGTCCGACAGAGGATAATAGAAACTTTATCTTTTCTTTCTAGAAACGGAGCTAGGGCTTCGCTACCTAAATATGGATGCAAAGT
>JBGOXQ010000196.1:0-4629 GCA_041479225.1 Bathyarchaeia archaeon | reverse complement strand
TTAATGGTTACGACTGCCATCTTTTTGCCGTCGGTTCTTTCGCTTACGCGCACTTCTCTGACTGCCGCGGGTTTCAGGGCGTTCTTTATGAATTGCACTGGGTCTTCGCTGTACTCGATGATCTCGTGTTTTTTCCCAGTCATTCTTTCGAGGGTGTGAATGTTTCTTCCGCCCTTTCCTATGGCAACGCCCACTTGACCTGGGTTAACGATGAATATGGCTCGTGCCTCTACTTCGTCGACGATGCAGTCTTTCACGCTGGCGCCGCTAATGCTTTCAAACAAAGCGATATAACGCATTTCATCACACGTGATTTTTATGCCGGTGGTCATTCAGTTCCTCCAACTTGAGCTTCGTTCTCGTAGTATTGCATTTCTACGGCTTTCAAAATCTCTGAGTCCCCGGGTTCCCTGATGCTCAGCGCCGAGATAATGAACATTTTTCCACAGATGTTCGCTAGATCCATTGAAGCACCTTTATAGGTCATAACTGGAACTTTTGAGAGTTTACCATAGTATTCTATCTGAGCTTTTATGTCTTGTGGACAGTTAGCAGCCAAAATAATCATTTTAGCCTTGCCCGTTTTGGCGTTCAGCAACGCCGCGTTGGCTCCGAAAGAAACTTTGCCAGTTTTCACGGCGGACGCTATTGCTTTATCTATGTCTATCATGCTTCTGTTTTTCCTCCTTCTTTGGTTTGCTTTTCAAACGTTGACATGTACAATTCCACTAATCCTGTGCCAATCGGAATTGATTGACCGACGATTACGTTTTCGGTCACGCCTGCCAGCGGGTCGCTTTCGCCTTTCACCGCTGCCTCCACGATGTTGGGTACGGTGATTTCGAACGCTGCTCTGGCTAACACACTTGCTTTCTTGCCGCTGATGCCGTGTCTGCCGATCTGCTGCACCTCGCCAGTTGAAGCCATCATGTCTGCGACGAGCATAACGTGACGCACATCTACGTCTAAGCCTTGCTCTTCCAGCACGCCTTTTGCCTCGTTGATTAACGCGTTTCTCGCCGCTTCAATGCCGAGTGTTTTGGCTATCTCATGCACGTTATTGGTTGATGTTCGTGATGTGTCTACACCTGGAATTTCCAAGACTTTGGACAGGTTAGAGCCGTCGGTGCGAATTACCCATTCGCCGTTCTCTTCCTGCGTGACTAGAACGCGTTTGATGTCTGGGACGCCTTTAACGTGGAATCCTATTACTTTGTCCAAGAGGCGTTTGATGGTTTCAACTTTCTTAGGCTTAATCGTTAACGTGTCGCCTTTGGCTTTTGTGGTGGCGTTCTGTAGCTCTACGATCTCCTCGAGTTCCTCCATGGTTATGTGGCGGTCGTCCATCATGCTCTTGTTCAGCTCGACCACTATTTCTTCGTTGATGGGGTCCTCGTAGATTTTTGACGCCAAGCTCTCAAGCGAAGTGTAGATTATGTTTCGGGCGATTTCCACAGCGCCTTCTTTGCTCTTTCTGCCTTCACCAATCAAGTATATGGTCATGATGGGGGTTGAGGGGATTCTTCTTGCATCCACGATTTCAATCAAACGTGGCAAGCCTAGGGTGACGTTTTGCTCTTTAACTCCTGCATAGTGGAAAGTTCTCAGAGTCATCTGTGTGCCAGGTTCACCTATTGACTGGGCTGCTACGATGCCGACTGCTTCACCTGGCTCCATCAAAGCGCGCTTGTACCGTTCAGCTGTGGTTGTGATGGCTTGGTCAACACTTTTCTTGGTGAACTTGCCTTTGGCTAAGTGCTGCTTAAGCTGGTCCATGAGTATCGGGGTAAGTTGACCTTCAACTTCCTTAATTTGTTTCTTGACATATTCAGCTGTTGCGGGGGTTCCTTTTTCTTCGCCTATGTTGATTTGATCCATTAGTCTGCTAACGTTGACTGCTTTGCCGTGGTCGCTTTTTGCTGGGTCCACCCCATCTTCGCCGTATTTGAACTGGATGATGTCGCCTGCAGAGTCTCGGACGGTGCTGTCGTATTCCAGTCGGATGTGTTCGAGTGCGTTGATGAGTCTGCGCTGCATGTAACCGCTCTGTTGTGTTCGCACGGCCGTGTCGACGAGTCCTTCTCTGCCACCCATGGCGTGGAAGAAGAATTCAATCGCATCTAAACCTGTCTGGTAAGAATTGTAAACGAAGCCTCTGGCTCTTGGGCTGGGGTCGCCGCCAACAAAGTGCGGTAGGGCACGTCCAGCGTATCCTCGCAAGATTCTTTTGCCTCGGACTGACTGTTGCCCAACGCATGCTGCCATTTGACCGATGTTTAAGCTTGAGCCTCTGGCTCCTGTTCGGGTCATGACGATGCCTGCATTTTCAAGTGTGAAGTCGTCGTCTGCAATTTTGCCTGCCTCATCTCTGGCGGTGGCGAGTTCATGCATAACGTAGATTTCGAAGCTCTCTTCCAATGTTTGTCCTGGAAGCCGTGGCAGGGTGCCGTTGCGGAAGTTTTCGATGTGTTCATCGATTTTCTTTTGTATGCGCTCCATTGTCTTTGCGATTCTGCTCCTTGCTTTTGGCGAAAGAACCAGTTGGTCGTAGGTGTAGCTGAAGCCACGCATGGATATGAAGAGCTTCAGTAAACGGGTTATCTTGTTGAGGAATTCGCGCCCTGCCTGAGTGCCATAGTCCTTGATTATCCTGTGAAGCAAGCTTTCAGACTGCTCTGAGCCGATGCTTCTGCGGTCGATTATTCCTGAAATGAGTTCGCCATTGCGAACTACAACGTAGGCGTCGTGCTTGCATTCTTCTTCCAAGCATTTAGTGCAGCCTTGGCAGATGTTAGCTTTCAAGACATAGTTCAAAGTCTTCGGCAGGAAGAGGCTGAAGATTTGTTTGCCAGACCACAGAGGCTGCGGGTCTTTGGTTACAGGTTCAGGAAGGGGTCCGAAGTATCCTGTGGCGGTGAGAAGCCTGTTGACTTCGTTTCGGGTTAGGAAGTTGCTTCCGCGGGTGAAGTAGTATGCGCTGGTTATGAAGTCTCTGATGGCGCCGATGATGGGTCCGCCGAACCTTGGCGAAAGTATCTGGTCTTGCACCTGCATGAGTAGGAGCGCTTCGGTGCGTGCTTCTTCGCTTTGGGGCACGTGGAGGTTCATTTCGTCGCCGTCAAAGTCTGCGTTGTAGGGCGGACAAACGCATAGGTGTAAGCGGAAAGTTTTGTACGGCAAAACGCGTACGTAGTGTGCCATGATGGACATTCGGTGGAGCGACGGCTGCCTGTTAAAGATGGCTATGTCGCCGTTCTTGAGGTGGCGTTCAACCACGAAGCCAAGTTCTACGGCTTCGGCGATTTTGGTGCGGTCAACCACGAACTCCAGCCTGATGCGTTTGCCGTCGGGTCTGATGATGTAGAGTGCGCCTGGGTAGGTTTCTGGACCGTTTATGACGAGTTTTTTGAGTTCGTCAATGTTCCAAGCCGTAACCTTCTCAGGGACAGACAAGCGCATGGCTACGTCTCGGGGGACGCCGACTTCGTTTATGTCGAGGTTCGGGTCTGGAGAGATAACGGTGCGGGCTGAGAAGTCAACACGTTTGCCTGAAAGGTTGCTTCGGAAGCGGCCTTCTTTGCCTTTCAACCGCTGTGACAGAGTCTTCAGGGCTCTTCCTGAGCGGTGTCTTGCGGGTGGAATGCCTGAAGCTTCGTTATTGAAGTAAGTTGTTACGTGGTATTGTAGTAGTTCAGATAAGTCTTGGATGATGAGTGTGGGTGCGCCTGCCTCCATGTTCTCCTTGAGTCTCTGATTAATGCGTATAATGTCTACAAGCTTGTGGGTTAAGTCGTCTTCTGAACGAATGCCTGACTCCAAAGTGATTGAAGGACGCACATAAACTGGCGGCACAGGCAGAACATTTAGAACCATCCATTCGGGTCTTGCAACTTTCGGGTTAAAGCCCAAAATCTCTAAGTCTTCATCTGAAATGCGTTCGAGCCTTTCGCGTATCATGCTCGGCGTTAAAGGTTCTGAACCTGCTTCAGTTTGCTCGATGAACTTGGTAGGTTTCTCAAAAGTAATCTTGTACTGTCCAGACGCGCAGTAGGGACACTGTTTCGTCTTGATTTCCTGGATAATTTCCTTGTAAATTTCATCAGGTATGACGCCCAAAAGCTCCATGTACCTTTCTATTCGACCACGAGTCTTTTTAGCAGCTTCATCTGAAAGCAGAATACGTCCGCAACTACGACAGGTCGCTCTTAAAAGGTCGAAAATTATTTTAGTAAATTCAATGTGCACGATGGGAACGGCGAGTTCAATGTGGCCGAAGTGCCCTGGGCATCGGATGGCAGTGTTGCCGCAGGTTTTGCATCTTTGCCTCGGTTCCAGCGTGCCTAGTCTGCCGTCCATGAGGCCTGCGGTAATTGGGGCGCCGTCTTCGTCGTATGTATCTGGCGTCTGGATTTCGACCACTGACTGCTTGCGCAAGTCTTTAGGTGAGATTAAGCCGAATGAGATTTCGTCAACTATTTTGTTAATGATTTCTTCTGCCATTTTACGCCTTCTCCTTAAGTTTTAGTTTCGGTGTGATACACAGGCTTTGAAGTTCCTGTAGTAGTAGCTTGAATGCATAGGAAACAACTACTGGACCGACTTTCGCTTTTTCGTCACATATCTTGCAGA
>JBGOXQ010000195.1:0-4637 GCA_041479225.1 Bathyarchaeia archaeon | reverse complement strand
GTGCAGAATATGAATAGAAACACAAGGGGGAGACGCTCTTCTCAAATTTCCTGCCGCAACTGAAAAGTCACCTAAACAAATATCGACTCATACTCATCGCTTTTGCGGCAATCTACGCGACTTTTCTCCTAATTAATCTGCCTGACATGGCAATTCACTGGGACGAAATCAACCACTTCAACGGCGGACTAATGCTGATTCGAGGGCAAATCCTCCAGTATTTCTTAACCAACTCGTTTTACCCTCCAGTATTCAACTTGTTCACAGCGGGTTTCTTTGCAGTGGGTGGTCCATCAGTTTTCACTGGAAGACTCGTAGCCGTCACGTTTTCTTTGCTGTCGCTCTTCGTAGTTTATGAAATTGCCCAAAGAATGTACGGACCCAAAACAGCGTTGGTTTCCTCTGTTCTGCTTGGGGTTATGCCCGGAGTATTTTGGCTCTCGCGCATTGCACTAATCGAAACCGCGCTAATCTTCATCTTTTCACTCTCGATGCTTTTCCTGTTCAAATGGCTAAGCACAAACCAAGAAAGAGACCGCGTTTTAAGCATAGCAGCATTCGCCATAGGCGTAGCAGTAAAATACCAAACCTTAGTTTTAGCCCCAATCATCGTGATAGCTAGCTTGCTGGTCTTCCAAAAAGGTAACTACCTAAAAGCCGAACTCGCCCGATACCTAAAGTTTCCCCGCCTAATTTTCACAATCGCCGCAACCGCAACGGCAGCAGTCATCATTTACGTGCTTTTCGCGTCAGGGCTCATTGACCCTTGGCTGTACGCTATTCAAGTGGGCACAGCCGACAAAGCAGCTTACAGCGTCCGATTCCCCGCACCCATATTCTACTTGATAGAGATGACTTGGCCTAAGAGCAGCATTCACCCCATCTCGCTGCTTTTGTATATCGCGGGATTCGCAGGCCTAGCCCTATTCGCTTGGAGAAGAAAACCGCAAGACAAGTTCCTGCTTGTCTGGTTCGCGGCAGTATACATAGTCTTCACCATAATTCCCAACCGAGAATGGCGCTACGTCACACCCCTGTTCCCAGTGATGGCAATTTCTGCCGCCAGCATCATCACATTCGCCTTCAGCAGAGCCCAAAAAATCTGGCAAACAACAAAAAACAGCCTCACAAAAAAACGCGTGGCAAAATTTGCCGCAGCAGTTCTTATAGCATTCACGGTTGTGGGCATCTTTTACAGTTGTGCCGACGCCTACTATTGGGTGGAGTCAGACCAATTCCAAGTGCCAGTGCAACTGGCGACGGTTTATGCGTCTCAAACTCTGGGTCCAAACCAGTCCATTGCTGTGGCTTGCCCGCTTAACTTCATCAATGACGACATGGTGTGGTTCTACTTAAACCAAAAGGTCCCCAGCCAAAGCCGTGTCTGGCAATACCCTAAACAAGCCGTTGATGCCTACACGCCTAACTTTAACACGACCGAATTTGTGAACTTGTGCCAACAAAATAACACCAAGTATGTCTTTCTTTACGAGAACGGCAAAAACCCCCAATACTACCAAAGTACCGTAACTCCCAGCGATATCATCAATATGCTTAACGCCACGGGCAGGTTCACGCTTCAATACAGTTTCGGCGTTGAACCGAACCGAATCTTCGTTTTTTCTTTCACATAACCTATTGCAGGCCAAGGCTCTGCTTGTAAGATGCAGCACAGTGGCAACAACAAAACATCAACTCTTTATCTTTAATTGTCTCCCTGTGTCCGCCTTCGTAGACTTTGCATCCACAGTGAGCACAAACTTCCAAGCTAGGCTCCAACGCAACGCTGATGAGTTCGGAGAACCGTTTGAACAATTGCTCAGAAAACTCTTTGCCTTCCTCGGTTAATTCGAACACTTTTTTCTTCTTGGCGCCTACTGGCTTTAAGGTGTGCATTACAAGTTTTTTCTGTTCCAGTTGCTTGAGGAATGGGTACACTAAGCTGGGGCTTACTTCTTTGCCTATGACTTTTTTGAATTTGCTGATTATTTCGTAGCCGTGGGCTGGTTTTTCGTAGAGTATGGTGAGTATGTAGACGCGTGAGAAGTCGGAGACGATTTCGTTTATGTCAGTGCTTGGCATGATTTTTTAGCCTGTCTTATTAAGATATATTTATAGGATGCATTTAAAGTTGGTTTTTGTAGGACATAAAGATGCATGGCTTGTCAAGACTGATCGATAGCTTCACCGCTGACTGCCAGATGAACGATTGCTTTCCGTGTCTAAGAATAGTGGCAGAAAGATTGTCGCAGAGGAAATCTGTTTTTCCTGCCTTTTCTCCTTTCTCCCAAAAAGAGGCGTTCTGCGGCAGTCCTGCAAACCCTTTTAGCTTAGGATTGCTCAATGATTATGTTAGTGTTTTGTTGGTTCCATCTGTTTCTATAGGAATCAACGCACGAAATATGTATCTTTATTAGATATATTTATATCCGACTTTAAAGAAGAAAACTACACGGCAGCTCAAGAACAAGGGATTTAACGTGCCAGACAAAATGCAAGAAAGCAAAACCAACGAACCAGGCAAAACGGCAAGAGACCCAGTTTGCGGCATGACGGTCGATAAAGAAACCGCCATCAAACGCAAAATAGGCGACCGATGGTACTACTTCTGCAGTCAACAATGCGCGGACGTTTATGAGCAGCCTGAACGCGAGCTCAAAGCCATGCGCCGCAGAGTAACAATTACACTAATTGCCGCGATTGGTGCGGCTGGGCTGAAAATCCTCTCGTCCTTTGGGCTCGTTGCAGCAATAATGGCGTTTGAAGTTACAGGCGGACTCTCAGCATACGGCTTAGCAATCTTCATTGTTTCTACGCCGATAGTTTGGGGTGCAGGCTTCAGCATACTCAAAGGCGCATACTTCTCGCTTAGAAATAAAAAAGTGAACATGGATGTGCTTGTGACGGCAGGGGTTCTCTCAGGCTGGATTTACGGAGCCATAACCACGTTTCTGCCCAATCTCGCAAGCGAAGGCACATCTTACTTGGAAATTTCCATAGGCATCTTAGCCTTCGTGTTGCTGGGCAAATACATTGAAGAATCCATACGCCGCCGATCAGCTGCATCAATTAGGAAACTGCTTGAACTTCGCCCAACCACGGCTACGGTTCTACGTGATGGAGCGGAAGTTGAAGTTTCCGCCGATGAGCTGCAGGAAGGCGATATAGTCGTCGTGAAGCCTGGGGAAAAAATTCCCACCGACGGCATCGTAACCTCAGGCAACTCTTCCGTTGACGAAAAGCTGTTGACGGGCGAAAGTATACCTGTGGAGAAGAATGTAGGCAGCGAAGTCATAGGTGCTACCATAAACAAAACGGGCAGTTTCCAGTTTCGAGCTACCAAAGTCGGCGAAGACACCGCGTTAGCGCAGATTGTGCATTCGGTGGAGGAAGCGCAGGCTTCCAGTGCTCCAGTTCAAAGGTTCGCCGACAAAGTTGTTGGATGGTTCGTGCCCATCGTGTTCACGGCGGCAATTCTGTCGTTTGCTTTTTGGTACATAACCGTGGGTTTCTCAACGGCTTTTCTGGCTTTGCTTGCTGTGCTGCTGATTTCATGTCCCTGCGCATTAGGCATTGCCACGCCAACAGCTATTCTGGCAGGTGTAGGCAAAGGTGCAGAATACGGTGTGCTCCTGCGAAGCGGTGAGTACGTGGAGAAAGCTCGGAAACTCAGCATCGTAGTCTTCGACAAAACTGGAACATTGACGAAAGGTGAGCCTTCCGTAACCGATGTGAAAACGTACGGCGGCTTCACGGAGGAAGATGTGTTGATGTTTGCGGGTTCAGCTGAGAAAAGCTCTGAGCATCCGCTGGCAGAAGCCATAGTTGACAAAGCACAGCAAGCCAACGTGAAACTTGCAGATGCCGAAGCGTTCGAAGCTTTGCCTGGAAGGGGCGTAAAATGCACCGTGAAGGGCAGGAAAGTGCTGCTTGGAAACCGCAAGCTCATGCAAGAAGAAAACGTGACAGTTACCCAGTTAGAAAACGACCTAGTCTCGTTTGAGGAGCATGGGAAAACCGCGATGCTGCTGGCAGTTGACGGTGAACCTGCAGGAATAATTGCTGCCATGGATACGGCAAAGGAGAGTGCCGCTGAAGCGGTTAGGCAGTTGAAGAGCTTAAAGTTGGAAGTTGCAATGCTGACGGGTGACAACGAAAAAACCGCCAAAGCAATCGCAGTGCAGCTGGGCATAGACAATGTGATTGCGAATGTGTTGCCTTGGCAGAAAGTGGACGCCATAAAACAGTTGCAGAGTCAAGGCAAAGTCGTAGCCATGGTGGGTGACGGAATCAACGATGCACCAGCACTTGCGCAGGCAGACATCGGCATAGCCATCGGAAGCGGAACAGACATCGCCAAGGAAACAGGCGGAATCGTCCTCATTAAAGATGACTTGCGAGACGTATCATTAGCTATAGAGTTGAGCAAGAAGACTATGACTAAGATTAACACGAACCTGTTCTGGGCTTTCATCTACAACGCGATTATGATTCCTGTTGCGGCTGCGGGGCTGTTGAATCCGATGTATGCGGCTGGAGCCATGGCGATTAGTTCTTTGACTGTGGTGACTAATTCGGCGACGTTGAAGTTGGCTAAGTTTAAGTTCGAAAAGTTTAACGCTTAATAAATCATGGTT
>JBGOXQ010000194.1:0-4696 GCA_041479225.1 Bathyarchaeia archaeon | reverse complement strand
TCAGGTATCCCCGGTTCTAAGGCTGCGTGCGCCTACCCGGGGCGGTATCGCGGCTTGCCGCGCCCTTCTTCGGCTCTCAAGCCGAGCCATTCTCCAGACAGCGTGGCATGTTCGGGCCTTGGTGGTGTCTATTGGCGTTTGATGAAACCTTGCGTCTATTGTGTTGTGTGTCGCTTTTGGCCTATGCGTGGTGTCATGGTGAGTTTGCTTGTGTGTCAAGTGCTCACTGGTACCCTTCACTCCGGTCTTTGTGGGAGGGGAGTTGCATGTGGTTTTTAAGTTGCTGGAACTGTTAGAAGCGGTTTTCGCAAATATAAGTGTTGTGTCGTTGGGTATAAGGGTTTTGCGGGGGAAGTTGCAGGTGGCTGAAAAGCAAATTGGATATTTTTGGTTGTTGGAAGTTGCTGTTTGTGTCTGACGGTTATTGGTTGTGGCTTGATTGGGTTTGGTGTGCTGTTGCGATTTTTGTCTATCCCCCCTCTATATATAGAAACCATGAATAGAAGTTTGCTTTTGCCTGTGCAGTGGGCTTTTGCAGAATAACTCCTAACTAAAACTGCCGTGCCTTTTCGGATTTCACCTCCCCCATGCTGCATAAGTTTGCACTCCTATGGAAAAAACGAAAACCAGCCGCCCCCTAAGAACCCTCACGAAATTTAGCAATTTACCAACAAATTTACAAATTTACACACAATTTCAACATGGTTTTGGCATGAAAAAACGCGAATAGCGGACCCTACCCCGTCTATTTGGTGAATCGGCAAACGTGTGCGTTAATCCAAGGGAAAGATTTGTTTATTTGTAGGCTGTTTCTCTTGGCTTAATCAGGAGTATGCGTATTTCTCGTTCATTCCAGTTGACTGTGTAGATTATTCTGAAGTCGCCTTTTCTTACCCTGAACGTGTCTCTGCGTCCCTTGAGTTTTGTTACGTCGTATTGCTCGGCAGGAACAGGGTTCTCCTGCATAACCAATAGCAGTTCAGCAATATCACGTTTAGAATAATCAGGAATCTTCTTCAGACCTTTTCTAGCCTTTGGCGAGACCGTTAGCTCAAACAAAGGGAACTCAGCAACCTAACTCTTTGAGGAACTCCTTCAGGCTTATCTTTGAACCCTTCTCCATTTCTTTTTCAGCTGCCTCAATCTCCTTCCGCTCTTCCGCAGTTACTTCCTCTTCAGGCAAAAGCATAGCTCGCAACCGCAAAATCTCAAGCTTCACACCATCAAGCTTCTCAAGAACCAGCTTCAAATCGTTTTCATTGACTGCAACAGTCATCTATCAGTCCCTCTTACTCTTAGATAGTGCGGGAACACGCTAAATAAGATTTTGTAGAACGCCAATGGCAACCTACCCCCTCCCCCCTTTTCTGCATACAATTACTAATAGGATACAAATATGACGGCGTCTGGCTCCTGCTGCTCAGCAAGGTACCCCCCTCCCTTATTTAAAGAAGCAAACACAAAGAGAACTACAAATTCAAAACTGGAAAGTTTCTCTACCATATGGAAAGAAATCTTACCAATCCAAGTGATCCTCAGTTGCGTTAAGATTAAATCTATAGACAAGAAGATATAGCACAGCAGAATTGGTCGCTATGGTCACAAAGACACTCAAAAAAATGGAAGTTGAATTAGGGTTCGTCCACATACCCGCTCAAAACAGAGCAGAACTCATGGGCTACCAATCGGCCCAATTTGATAATTGAGAAACAGGAATTATGGCTAAATTGGCTACTACTCGAGCGATAGATGACCCAGAATGGGCAAAGTGGGCACATACCAAAACAGAAAAAACCCTTGAAACGATGCCTGAACTCAAACCGCTGCAGGATAGATTATTGTTCTTTGGCGGTGATTGGGTGGCGCTTCAACCCGAGCCCGACCTCGAAGCCCTCTTGAACAAAGGTCAACTCATTAAAGGCAAGGTTATTTTCAAACCAATGGCAAAGTGCCGTTGCCACAGCAACTGTGCCCAAATCTGGGATAAGCATCCAAAAACCTGTAAAATTGCAACTGGGTGGGTTTTGAGCACAGACGGTATTTGGCGACAGCACACATGGATACTCAAAAACGAAGCTATTATCGAAACAACCGAGCCAAGAACTTCGTATTATGGAATTGTACTCAGAGATGAAGAAGCCAACAGATTCTGGTGGCACAATCGTTAAACTCAGAAGGAATGATATGCCTAGAGCCAATTGCTAAAACGCGAATCACTATTCAAAACTACTGTCTTTAATAATAGACTTGTAATCACTTAGCCATTTGTTAAGACCTGCTCGTTCCTTATCTGAAAGTTGAACTAAACTCTGAAGATAACGATGACATTTTATCTTGGCATTTGTGCTGGTTTTTTTAGTGACTGAGCTAATTAGGTCAATTTCAGAGGTCAAGTTATGAATGCGTTTTACTAGCCACTCGTCGGGCACTTTGAAGAAGGATACTTTTGAAATATCAATATCTAAATCTCTAAATTCTGATGGAAAAAGCAAATTATTCCATATTTTAGAAATGCTTACGGGCATAGCAATCTTGTAGTAAATCTTGTAAGAAACCGCTTGAAGAAATCGCTGAGCAAAAGAGTCCTGCCGATCTGTTAGTTTCGATAATTGCACAGGAAGCCAAGTAAGGTTGGGTATGAAAGAATTTAGCTCTGGAAGTCGGGAAGAAAAGTATTGATTACCGTTAATCATGATTTTTCCCCATATATGACTAGCAACAAAGCCGTTCCCCATTTTTAGTCCATCATAATATTCAACTTGTGAGCTTTCAACAATGAAACTTCGCGGAATGCCTTTTATTAGCGAGTTATCATCTCTCAGAAAACCGCTTTTATCAGCCTTTCCCCATTCGTCTTCGCCGTTCGGTCTTCCTCTACAGCTTGAATCTCTAACAACATAAGGAAGGATTACGGGAAGTCGTTTATAGAAGTTGATTGGAATCCAAATGGACATGTCAAGAAGAAAGCGCTTGAGTAACTCTTTTGAGACATCAGAATCATCTTTCAACAAATTCTTTTGAATGTAATGATAAAATACATTTTGACCGTCAATTCTTCTAGGCTGGTGCATTATTGAGTTATTAGCTCCATGTTCGTTCATGCCAATACGATTTTAGGTGACCTAAAGAACAATATACGCGGCAATTATATAAGCGGCTTCAATTAGAAATCAGTCTCTATCCTCTTGAGAGCGATCTAAATGAAAGACACAACTTTAATTATGAAACCAGAACAAAATAGTGGCGAACGAGGTTTATGCGGATTCATTTTTGCCTGCACTAATAGTTCACAAGAGGAATGCCTAACTCGAATGCTATTTGGTACAAGCAGGCAATATGGAGCAATAGCATCCAAAGTGAGAAAAGGAGATTTTCTATTCTTACATAACCTAGATACTGACGTTCTCTATGGCATTTTTAGAGCGACGTCAGATGGCAAAAAGAATATCGAAGTGGAAGCTTGGGGAGGAAGTTATCCTTACCAAGTGACTGTAGAAGCTTTAGACAACATAGTTCCTTTAGCCAATACGACTAAACTTTTCAAGCAAATGAGTATTAAACGATTAACAATTTTACATACAAAAGGGGTAATGAAACTTTGCAACTTTTTCAGACCTTACAACGTTGAAGTGAAAAAATGGCAGGAAGTATTGCTTACAAACAAGGAAAAAAGAGAACTAAAATTAGAACCTATTAGAAATTGGGAATTACTCGGAAAAACACAAAAAATAACCGATATAGAAGATGTACCTGAACTTCAAGCAACCACCCTTTGGGATTTCCCGAGACAAAGTTATGGAAAAACTAAGAAAGGTAACAACAAGTACGCTGGAGTAACGCCAGCTGAATTAATCTGGAACCTTGTGTGGCGGTACACTGAACCTAACGACTTGGTTGTTGACCCCATGTGCGGAAGTGGTACTACTCTTGATGTTTGTAAGGAAGAGGGAAGAAGAGCAATCTGTTATGATATTTGTCCTCCTCAATTTAGAGATGACATTTTACAGAATGATGCAAGAAAAATCCCTTTGCCTGACAATCATGCTGATTTGGTTTTTATAGATTCACCATATGGGGACAACATAAAATACAATGACCATCCAGATAATATTGGCAATATTTCAAGTGAGAGCGATGCGTTTTATGATGAACTTGAAAAAGTCATTAAGGAATCATGCAGAATACTCAAACCTGGAAAAGTTCTTGGCTGGCTTATTGGAGATCAATGGGTAAAGAAAAAGGCTACGCCTGTTGGCTTTCTTCTTTACAGTAGGTTAGCAAAGTATTTTGATACAGTAGATATAATTTGCATTGCTCGTCGAAATCAATCATCAAATACTGGAATTTGGGCTAACCGCGCTAGGCGTTTTAATTTTTACCTTCGAGGTTTCAAATATCTTTTTATAATGAGAAAAAGGATTTCTGACCAAAAAGAAATCAAGCCGAGAGAAATTAGCTGGGCATATTATGATAGGGGAAATAAGAAGTCAAGCAAGTTGGAGACTTAAGAAATGAAGCTTTCTGATTTGATAGAGTTATATGAGGAAAAGAGAAAAGTTTACGGTAAAGACGTATACAAGCGCATTTCAGACCTTTTTGATGAAGCAAAAAAAATGCATCACAAAGACTGGCTTGCTAATCCAACTAAGATGAACGACCATGAGCAATCATGGAGAGCATGGAAAGGAAAGAACCT
>JBGOXQ010000193.1:0-4713 GCA_041479225.1 Bathyarchaeia archaeon | reverse complement strand
CTGTTATCCATTTTATCCATTTGTAGCCGTACTGACTCTCAGCTACCAGCTCAAACGGGAATCCTCTGTCCACCGGCATAGTTACGCCGTTCATTTTGTATGCTAATAGTATGTTCTTGCTGATGATGTAATCCAGCGGAAGCGCGGTAGAGTACCCGTCAGAAGCGGTGAAAATGACCGCTCTGGCATTCGGGCTTACGCCTGCTTCCTGAAGCAAATCCTTCACTAAAACGCCTTGCCACAGGATAGTTGCGTCCCAGCCTTCTACACAGTAGATCGTAACCACTTTTTGATATTTCTGGTGGTTGTTGATTACGTCGTTGTAGCTGAGCTGCAGGGTTTGGTTAACCAGACCCGTTATGCTGAGCCGATAAGTGGATTCGTTAATGTACTGGGTTCCTTTTATGGCGTTTTCATAGACGGCGTTGATTGCAGAGAGGTTTTGTCCTTGGTAGTTACGAACTTCTCCGGGGTAAAGAGTTTGCGGTGAACGGGGAAGCACAAAAATCAAAGTCACTATTATTACTACGATAAATAAGCCAATGATATAAGGAACTGCTTTTGGGATTCTAAGTTTTTCCATGCTCTTCATATTCACACACCTGTGTATAGCTGTTACCCGCTTTGAAGCTTGAAAGCGCAACGGCACAAAATCTCTTCAAAAGAGGCAAACTACAATTCTGAATTTGGACACTTCTCTATTTGAAATCAAAATTTTATGATGTGCGATTGCAACCATACAACTAAAGTGCAACTATTCTTTCAAAACCTTAACGTATTCCATGCTCATGCAGGGGCTGCTAATGTTTCTAGTTCTTTGATGTAGTGTCTTCGGGCATGAGTGTCCAGTTTTCGTCCATCTCTGAACCTTGATTCACACCATGGGCACTTGAACTTTTCTTTCATAATTTCACCGGATAATAAACGACTTATTGAAAGCTTTAAAGATGTGTGCGTGTGCCGTAGCTACAACAAGGGTTCTTTTTGTAATCATGCGGCAGATTCTTTTTCTCGTTTTGAGCGTGGAAAGAGAGGAAAGTGGAACTATAGCCTATGTCTTTTCTTCCACTACAATCATCGTAAGCGTGGACCGTACCTTATCGAGTCTGCGGATGCGCCATGTAACAATTTCCTTTAATCGGTCCATTGTGTCAGCTTTGACCCTTGCCACTATGTCGTAGACTCCGTAAACTGCTGAAGCTTCGTCTACGCCCTCAACCTTCTTCAGCTCTTTCAACACATCGGTTTCAGAACCAATTTCAGTATTTATCAACACAAACGCTGTAGGCATGCATATTCCCAATCTAATCTGTCTCGTCATCATTAAAATATTTTTCTAAAGACTACGAAGTCTCGGAGGGCAATTCCGTCTTCGCTTCATTAGATTGGAGAGGTTTCGGCTTTTTACCGAGCAGAATTCCGACGCCCGTGTACTGCAAAGCAAAGTAAGATATAATCAGCTTAAACCAGAGTGTAATTATTCGAGTTAACAATGTTACCGAGACACTTACGGCGGGGTCAATAAGCAAAACAGTGTAAGCTAAACTCATGATGGTGTCAGTGAATCCGAAAAACGACACGCCAATCGACTGCAAAGCACCCGTCAAAGCATAAACGATCAAAACTTTGTCAACCGGCACTATGTAGCCGAGCGCAGCAAAGGTGAAAAACACAACGGAGATGTCAAAAACCAAACTTAGAATATATAATGCTATTGGCCGAACAAGAGCCTTCCTTTCAGAACTCAACGTGGCAATGCCTTCATGGAAAACCCTCAAGAATTTTTGCGCATCCGTTCGGAACTGAGCTTCATGAAAACGTTTCCTGAGCACGAAAGACAAGACGCGTGTTAGCCAGTTGACCATGGTTTTTGTCGCTTTAGGACTGGTGCTTAAGTAGTAAACCACAACTAATGAAGCAACTGAAATAACCATGATGACCGCTACCAAAATTAAAGCCGGAAGCGGCAACGCCACATTAATTGCCAAAAGCCCAAAGCCCGCCAAAAGCATAAAAATTGTAGTAGCCATGCCGATAATTTTTTGGCCAACGACTGAAGCCACGATTTTTCCCATGTCTTCTTCAGATTGCTTAGAAAGCATGTAGGCTTTGGATATGTCGCCTGACCAGCCAGGTTCAGGAAGAGTGGAGTCAAAAAAGTAGCCTGCCCAAGTTAGCAATAGTGCTAGGCGGAAGCTTATTTTGATTTTTAGTGGACTTAGCAGGCTTTGCCATGTTAAGGCAGCGAAAAATACGCCCACTATGAAGGCGGCAAATGCGGATATGTAATAGTACAAATTCGCTTTTGCGAGCACATCAATGAAGTTTCCGATGCCTACATAGTAGTAAAGGTAAAGCGAAAAAACTACTATTCCCACAACGATGAATAGAAGAATCCTTCTTGATTGCAGAGGTTTCGACGCCACGGATCATGCGAACCTTTGATAGTCCCAAGGAAAATGAATAGTTAAGTCTTTAGTTTGAAGAACTGCTAATGGCAATAGCCCTGTTCTAATAGAGTGTGTTGATTTAGAAAACAGATATTATAAAAAAGGGGAAATGTTTTCCCTTCAGATTTTTTTTTCTACGCTTGATTCTTGCAGATTCCCTCCGTTTTTTCAATTTGCGCTTAAAGCGATTCGGTTTTCATTCTTTTTCTGTACGAAATGGCGTACTCGGTGAACGCGGCTAATAATGAACTTGCGCCAAGCCCGATGTAAACCAGAGTTGTTAGGTCAAACATGTCGTTTTCACCTCGGCTCCGTTAAATGTGCGGGAAGTAGAGCGTTTCTGTCTTGTTGTGCTCTTTCTTTTTGGTTATGTGGGGTATCAATTTTTTCACCCGTTTTCTGTTGATAATGGAATAGTTGCGATGTAATATAAAGCTGTTTGTGATTTGTTCATAAAAGTTATGAAAACGTGAAATAATATGCAGCAAATCAGTTATTGACTGTCTATATGTACTCTATATTGGCCAAATAATTCTACATTTGTTGAATAGTACATTTTGAAATTCTGCGTAAATCCTTAAAAACCACTCCTACTCAATTATTGTGACCACAAAACGGCAGAGAGTGGCAAACATGACTTCTGAAAAACAACCAACCAGCACGCGTCTAAAAGCAGCTGTGAAAATAAAAGTAACCAAGAACGGCCCCTATCTTGTTTATGGCGAAATCCCCCTGCAACATCAAGAAATTGCCACTGATCCCCAAGGCATTCCAATAAAATGGCTCACCACAGCCAAGCACCCGCCACAGAAGACCTGCTCACTCTGCCGCTGTGGGCAATCAAGAAACAAACCCTTCTGCGACGGAACACATGCAAAAGTCGAATTTGACGGATCCGAAAATGCAAACTCAGAAAGCTATCTTGACAAACCTGAAGAAATTGATGGCCCCGCGTTGAAGCTTATAGACGTTAAACAGCTCTGCGCTTCGGCTCGTTTCTGCCATCGTGCTGGTGGAATCTGGAGTCTCATCCCGAAATCAGACGACCCTAAAGCTCTGGCGATTGCACAGGAAGAAGCTTGCGATTGTCCTTCAGGTCGCTTAATTGTTCAAGATAAGAAAACTGGGAAAATTGTTGAGCCCAAATTTGAACAATCTATAAGCTTAGTTGAAGACCCTGATATAGGTGTCAGTGGACCAATTTGGGTTCGCGGCTGCATCCCTGTAGAATCAGCGGATGGCAAAACTTATAGAATCCGAAATCGTATTACTCTTTGTCGCTGCGGTAAATCCAGTAACAAGCCTTTTTGCGACAGCAGCCATTATCCAGATGAGCCGCAACAATAGGAAGGGTAAATCATGAACACGAAGGATGTTGAACCAAATCTTGACGAAGTGTTAAGAACCAAAAACAAAGTTTATGTTTTATTCTATGCTTCTTGGTGTCCCTTTTCCAGAAAGTTCCTGCCCATCTACGAAAAATGCACCATGAACAGCCCAACGCCATGCCTTCGCCTGATGGTGGATAACAGGGCAGACCTCTGCGACAAGTACTCCATTGAGGTTTTCCCAACAGTGCTTCTCTTCGAGAACGGCAAAGTGGCAGAACGACTAGATGGAGAACCTGGAGAAGGACTAAATGAGGAGAAGTTGAAGAGCCTGCTTGGCTCTCGCTGAAGTATCAAGAAAAGAAAAATAGTTCTTCGGGTTATTCGAGTATCTGCGCTCGTCTAAGGGCATACCAAGCAATGAACAGGAACACAAAGATGTACACAAACGCCACTGCAAGTGCCCTCCCAGCTATCAGCGAGATAGACTCGGTGTAAAGCGGTCCCATATACGGCGCAGATTGTCCTTGTTGAAGCGCGGGTATGTTTATTTTGCTGAAATCCACATTCGCTGAAGAATAAAGCGCACTATATACTAAGTTAGGACCTATGTTATCAGTGCCTGTGTTTATGCCAATGCTAGAAATCTGATTATTCACCTGAATGTTCATTATTCCCCCAGCTCCACTTCCAGGCAGGTAATTCAAGGCGGAAGAAGGACCCGCAAAGACAGAGACAATTGGCAAAGCAATAAACAAGCCTAGGAACAATCCAAGGGCGGTGATAGCTGCGACTATTGTGTTCTTTGAGAGAGCCCCAATCGCTAGAAGTATAGAGATCCAGATGAATGTGCTAACGATGTTCCCAAGTAATGTAAGTGGTATGAGATAGAGGCTGTCTTGGGGTCCATAAACGACAATTGAGCCGATTGTGGT
>JBGOXQ010000192.1:0-4722 GCA_041479225.1 Bathyarchaeia archaeon | reverse complement strand
TCATACGGCCAGGGGAATTGGGTCATTCAGGCAGAATATTTCAGCCGTAAGCAAGACCTAATTGTCAAAGAAGATGATATCGCCGGCTTAACCAGCGAACATCAGGTAGAACACCAGGATGGTTATTATCTGCAGGCAACTTATGGTTTCTTACCCGGCTGGCAGGCAGGTTTGCGCTGGGAGCTGCGTTTTTAGGCGCCAAATCAGTCGTGGGCATCGACATCGACAGAACCGCCGTGAAAACTGCCGTGGAAAACGCCGCTGGCTCAGGCTTAGAAGCTGACATTGAATGGATAATTGGCGACATCGAAGCCGTCACAGGCAAATTCGACACGGTGCTGCAGAATCCTCCCTTCGGCGTGCAAAAACGCTCCGCAGACAGAAGATTCTTGGAGAAGGCGCTGGAAGTCGGCGAAAACGTGTACTCATTACACAATCATCCCTACAACGATAGGCAACTGCTCAGTCGGCTCAAAGGCGGCGCAGGACCGCTTCAGATTGAGCCCTCATCCTTCATGCTCAGATTCATGGAGGGACACGGCGGCAAAGTGGAAGCAGCATACGCCTTACCCCTAACTATTCCACACATGTTTGACTTCCACACAAAAACAAAGCGCGAAATCACAATAGACCTCTATGTTATGCGAAGAAGAGATTGAGTGTTAGACAAATGCCTGGATCATTTATTACTAAGATTTATATGAAATGAGGCTCAAAAACTTGAGCCTAGTCAATTGCTAGGTATTTCCATCATATATATGTGCATGATATGGAATAGAAAACCTTATTTCTAGGCGATTGTATATTATATGACATGCTAGACTGCACAGAGGTAACTTTGCAGAATCCATTGTTATGCCAGAATACAAATCATCGATTATATCTTAAAGATTCACGGAACATGCATGAAGTCGAGAATGAATCGGTTCATCTCGTGGTTACATCCCCTCCATATTGGAGCATTAAAGACTATGGAAATCCAAAGCAAATTGGCTATCGAGATAGTTTGCCCAAATACTTTCGCGAGTTAGGCAAGGTGTGGTCAGAATGTATTAGAACGCTGATGCCTGGTTGCCGTCTTTGTATTAACATAGGGGACCAATACATCCGAGCAACAGAAAATACGCCTTATCAAATAATACCGCTTCACGCAATGATGGTAAACAATTTAATGACTAAACATAGAGAGCAAGTATTGTACCTTGGGAGCATAATTTGGAAAAAAATTCCGAAAACCAAAACAACAGGCGGAGCAAGCGTGATGGGTTCATTTGGATACCCACGAAACGGATATGTGAGTTACAATTACGAGTACATCGCCATATTCAAGAAAAAGGGTAATGCACCTAAACAGTCAAAGGAAATTAAGGAAAAATCATCAATCTGCCTTTCCGAATGGAGAGAACTGTTCAATGGCATTTGGAATTTCAAAGGAGCAAAACAAGTCGGTGGTATTGCCATATTTCCGGACACTCTCCCACATCGTTTGATGAGAATGTTTACCTATGAAGGAGACACCGTTCTTGATCCGTTTTTAGGAAGTGGCACCACAACGCGCGTCGCATTAGAACTAGGGAGAAACAGCATAGGCTACGAAATTGGTTTTAAATCACCGAATATAGAAGATACAAGAGAATCTATTAAAGAAAAAATACATTATTATGAAATCCCTACTGAGCAAAGGAAAAAATTCTTTCCCAATCTAACTTAGACTTCAAAAGAGACTTCGGAAACAGAAAAGCTTCGCCACATTCTGGGCATTCAATAACAAGATAGCGTGGATTTGCGGATTCTCCCATATTCATCATTTTTGCTCCGCATGTGTAGCATGTAAAATTGAATTCATTCGGGTTAGAGGATGTCTTCATCTTTATCCTCTTCAGTTTCTGGTTTAGTTTTTGGTTTTATTTTTTTGCCATGATACTTGCAGAAGTTATCTTGTATGTGCCGTTTTCTTTCCCATATTTCATCTATTCTGTTATTCAGTATTTGTTGGTAATCGTCAACTTCTTCCTGAGTTTCCATTATGAAATATCCATTGTCGCATGCACCTATAGGTAACCCCTGCTTTACGAGTTTGGTAATTAGGCTACGTGTTCCAATATGCGTATCATCTTCATTAATGCCAATCATTGCAGCGATAGTTTTTGATTTTATTGCGTTTGCTTTTCCTTTGTGTTTCAGAATTATTTCCTTAATTTTTTCCATTCTTTCTTCTTCAGTTGTCATAATCATTCACCTCGGATTAGTCATGTTATGCAATGCAGAGCATTTTACTTTTTTGGTCTATTTTTATAGTCCTTTAGTGCCCTTGTAGCATCAACAGATTTTTCAAAATCGTTACCATACTTCTTAAATACTAAGTCCAACAGAAAGGCAATATGGGAAATAGTTTGAAAATTTATATTGCTGGTCCTTACTCAGCGGATACTGCGAAGAAACGGCATGAGAATGTTGTTAAAGCGATTGATGCTGGTCTTGCAGTTTGGAAAAAAGGACATTGTCCATATATCCCTCACTTAACACATTTTGTGGACCATAGAGCAAAAATTACAAGCACCCCTATGGAGTGGGAAGATTACATAGCTTGGGATAAGACTTGGCTTGAAACTTGCGACGCTCTCCTTTTCTTGGGAAGTTCCAAAGGCGCCGAAATCGAATTAAATTATGCAAAACAAAAAGGCAAAGAAATATTCTTCAGCATAAACAGCATTCCAATCGTTGTTAACTGTAAGGATAGTAGTATTGCCATTGAGCAGTGATAGTAATAAGAAAAAAAGAGATCCCGCAAAAATACTGTGTAAGACATATGTTAGTTTTATCGATGTTCTCTTTGCGGTAGTGATTGGGCAGAGTTTCGTTCTCTTAACTGACCCTGAATATTATTCGACATGGTTTGCACAACCTTATGCGAATGCGTTTGGTTTATCGACACTTCTATTGGTTTATGCACTGGTAATAACTAGCTGGGTAGGTTATCATCAATCTGTTGACGTTTATCCTTTGCGAAGTGTCGGGCGTTTTCTTATTGACATAATTCTTCTTTTCCTTTACTATTTCGCGTTTGCAAACGCGAAGGATTTTGGGGCTGTTCTGTTGGCAATAACGTTTAGTTATTTAATGTATGTTATTTGGGATAGTTTTAGAATTTACGAGAATCGTGCTAACGTGAATACTGATCTAAAGAAAAGATGGGGTATCTCCATAGCATTTCTAGTTTTCTATCTTGTTGCTTACCTTAGTTACGGTTACGCTATTCCCAAAGTTGGGCAGGGCATAGAATGGTTATTCTTAGCAATCGCAATAGCTCTGCTAATTGTCTATCGATATGCTAAGTGGTATCGTGAAGGGGCGCCTCAAAATCAACAGATCACGTCGCAAGAATGCTCGCAGTAGCAACCGATTTTCACATGTACCCTAAAGCAACCGAAGGCTTCAAAACCGAGGGGCTTGGCAAGCGTAAGTAGCTGAGACTGCCATCATATTTGTATCCTATTAGTAATTGTATGCAGAAAAGGGGGGAGGGGGGTAGAAGCAGCAAATCGAAGCGAGAAATACTAAGGGGGGTAGGGTGCTATTGGCGATTTTCTGCGTCATTAGTATGTTGAAAAGGTATGTAAATTTGTAAATTTACTTGTAAATTGCTAAATTTCGTGAGGGTTCATAAGCGACCGCGGGTTCGTGTTTTTCAAAGGAGTGCAAAACTCAGATGCGACAGAAGGGAGGTGAAAGCCAAAGCGGCACAGCAATTCTAGTTAGGGGTTATTCTGAGAAAGCTCAATACACAGGAAAACCAATGCATCACGCTATAGATAGAGGGGGGATAGGTAGCAGAGAGCAGACAGCCGCAAACCCATCCTTCAGCATCTATGCAGTTTCTATAAATGAGGGGGCTATAGAATGCTCCAAGCAACAGTTCATCTCAGACGACAAGGTCTGCCAAGTCTACGCTGTGCTCATAAATCTGCTTCAGGAAAGCTGTTGCAGCCAAGGTTTGAGGCATAACTTCAAGCGATTGCTCTCTTGCCGCTGCTTCGATGCCTGCAGACAACGTTTCCACTTTCTTGCGCATCTGCCTCACGTTCTCTGCCAAAGCTATGTCCTTGTTCACAAAAGACTTCAACGCCTGCTCATGGGCATCATAACCCACTGCCTGCAACTCAGCAAGCAGCTTCCGAAGGTTCTCCGATGGACGCGCACCCTTCAACTCCATCGTCTTGGAGGCAACTTGTACGCACGCATCACCAATGGTTTCGACCAAGCTTGCAGCTAAACGATAATCCAAACATTCAATCGTGGTTAACCCGAGTTTTTCGCTTAACCGCGAATTCTGAATAATAGTACGCAATATCCGAACCAACAGAAAATACAGCCTGTTGTTCTCATCATCTCTGGCGATGACACTTTTTGCAAGCTGAGAATCACCATCAATAAACGAGTTCACTGCATCACGGTGCATCCCAGCAACTATGGCGTAGTTTCGGCGCAGAATCTTCTCAGGCGGAAAACCCGAAGGCTCCAGCAGACACTGCAAAACTATTTGGGAGTAATTCTCCTCCACAATCTCCAAGCCAATTAAAGAGCCCACAGTCGTCTTGACAGACTTCCGAACTTCAAAGTCAATGCGTTCCTTGGCTTCGATGCGGATGACGTCAGAGCCCAGAAGATAATGACCCACAATCTTACGACTCAGAAAAGGGTCCACACTCAAAGAAGTAACCT
>JBGOXQ010000191.1:0-4728 GCA_041479225.1 Bathyarchaeia archaeon | reverse complement strand
TGCTTGCCGTCTTTGCCAACGACGTAAAAGTGGAAGTCATATTCGTCGCAGTAATTCTTCAACTCTATGTATCGCTCTTTGTCGCCATCGAACATTTCCTCCGTTGCCACTTCACAGATGCGCCTTAAGCAGCCTTTCTTGGCTTCGATGTCGGGGTGAATGCCTTTGATGGCATCAGGCTTCTCGAACCCTTCCAGATTCGCTTTCACTTGCCAATTCTCTTTCTTCAACTCATCGGCAACTACTCTGACGCATTCGTCGTGACTGCCTTGTTCTTTCGCCTTCTTCTTGACCATCAAAACACCTGGAATTCTATTGCATAGTGAGTTTAATTAAGGCTTTGAAATGAAAAAACATGTGAAAAGAGCTGTTGCCTCTAGCGGGCTTACTGGACAGCTTCCACTTTCACTACTTCAGGAACTTTCTCCTTAAGCAAACGCTCTACGCCTTGCTTAAGAGTCATAGCAGACATGGGGCAACCTGCACAGTGGCCTACCAGCCTGACTTTGACTGTGCCTTTGTTGAATGCAACGAACTCGATATCTCCGCCATCTGCTTGGATTTGAGGTCTTATGATTTCAAGAGTTTCTTGCACTCGCTTTTCGACATTTTCATTTGCCATTCTAAGTCACCAATATGGAGAAATTACCTGCAAGGAAAATCTTAAAAACGTATCCCTCGACTTTCGGCTTTTTCAAAGGGAACCTTTAGGCTTCTATGTCTTGTAGGAAGGCGAGGACCTTGGCAAGTGCCTTCAACAATGAGCGGTTAGGCTTGTGGTCTTCTTCTATGTTTTGGAGAGGGAATGAAACGTGCATGCCCACAAAGTAGGGCTGCATTATAATAACGATTTTTACGCCTTTCACTTCGAACTTCGAAGTAGCACAGTTTTTTCAGAGAAAATGTTAACATGTTGATTGCTTTTTTGTCATCTTGCTGAAGCAGAATTGCGCTGTACAGTTTAATTTATCTTCAGAATCTTAAGCGAAGCACTCTAAGCTCATTTCACACGTTTTTCGTCGAGTTATAGCAGGTCGAGGACTTGCTCTGGGACCAGAAAGCTTGTTCCGCAGCGGTTGCACATCAGTTCTTTTCTCGTTGAATCTGCCGGTTGGCTTTCCCCGCAATTTGGGCAAATCACGCTTATTTCGCCTATCTTGCCCATTTCCAAATGAGCCGCGCCTGAACTTTTCTTTCTCGCGAGTTTTCTGCATTCTTTGGCTTTGTCCCACTGCTCAAGTTTATCGTATTTCCGCGCGGCATCTTCATACCGCCCAGACTTCACAAGACGCTCAACTGCTTCGATTTCTTTGGAAACTTCTTCTTCGGATACGAGGTTTTTGCTCTTGCAATACGGGCACAAATCGGGATGCGCCTGTAGAATCTCTTGACCACAGTCACCACATTTCATAATCTTTGCCTATGTTGATTTGCTTGAAGGGATATTTCTACCTTACCGACCAAAACACGAAAAATCGTGCGTTAACCCAAACGCTTTAAGGCAACTTAGACCTTAGCAGAAGACGGGCATAGCTGAAAGTGCCTTGCTCGAAGTTAAGTTGAAGAGGACGATTATAATGAAGCCCAAGTCACGACTGGAAGCTGGCAAACCCGTTGGCGAAGAAGAATACAAACGAATCATAAGGGAACTTGACGCGCTGCGAAGAAACTGGCGTTAACGTATATAGCCGAAACAAGAAATGCGTTGTGGTGCGGTCGCCGGGATTTGAACCCGGGATCATTAGCTTGGAAGGCTAAAGTCCTAAACCAGACTAGACGACGGCCGCTCAGCATACCTTCATGGACAGACGATATTTTAAGCTTATCTGGTTGCTGCAGGTTTAGAGAAGATGCCGCAAGCAGACATACGCCTCCAACCGTGGATTCTATTTAAAGGGGGATGGGGTAGCGTTTCCGAGCAACAGCGACAAACACCTCAACATTCAGCAAACAACCGTAACCAGAAGTAACCAAAAGTCACGCGGAATTCTCAATTTGTGTTTCCAATAGTCTAAACAGCCTTTCCCATGAAGGAAAATGGTTCTTGATAGAGAACATTCTTGGAAAAATTGTTCTCGCACAAGAACACAAGAGCTTTACACAAAACTTTATAACATTCCCAGACGTTTTTGCATGTCAATAAAGGTGCAACAAGATGAAATTTGGCACATACACATTCCTACCAGAAAAAACTGAAGGTTTCGACTTTCAACTGTTCCGCGTAAAACCAGAAGTCGGCAGACGCATGCCACCCCGAGAAGACATGTACAGCAACATCGCCATCTTCGGAGACAACGTCACCGCACGCAACCACCCCGACTGGATCAGCCAATCACCACTCGGACCAGCATGGCGCACAAACAACAACTTCAACGTCCGCTGGGATATCCTCTGCCACACACAACCCGAACACCGCGCTGAGCAATTGGACTACATCGAAGACGTAGCACGCCACAGCCCAGGAATCTGGCTAAACAGCATCCACTTCGCAGAACACGGCCACTGCACATGCCCAAGATGCAACGAAAAATGGCAAAAAAGCGGCTTAAACTGGCTCGAATGGCGCAGAAAAGAAGTCACCGACTACATGGCAGAAGTCAGCGAACGAGTCCGCGACCGCGCCAAGAAAAAATTCGTCATCGGCGTCCTTCCAGATCCAGTTACAAGTTACGAACGCTTCGGCATCAACTTCGACGACCTCGCCCCACTCACCGACGAATTCCTCGTAGTCATGTTCAGCAAAAACTACGCTACCCCATGGTACTGGGAAATGCTCACACGCGCATTCAAAAAGATATTCAAAGAAGTCCCACTCAACATCTCGCTGTACGTTTTCGGTCCAGGCGACGACCCCAAAGAAGTAGCCACCCCAAGCGAACTCCTCACAGTATCGGTCCGCATGGCACGCGCAGGCGTAGACAACATCCTCTACCTCACCGAGAAATCTAGCCAAATCAAAGACTTCCAGAAAAACGCAATCGACAAAATCGAACTCCGCGAACGCCTCAGAACCTACGGCGGCAAACCAGTCCAAGAATATCTTGACTTCGTGAAAAGCTGGGAAAAAATCGTCGAGTAACCTTTCGGCACAACAACCCTAACTCAGGCAGTTTGTCTTACGCTGCCCTTTTTATTTTGTTTAGTCCCTGACAGATTTTGTTGAATATTGCTGGGGAAAAGACTTACTAATCTATATGCCCTGTTTAACGTGGGAGGCTGCTGATGTGGCAGGAAATTCTCGCAAAGACCTTATGCCTGTGCTTTTTGTTGGTCACGGTTCCCCCATGAACATAGTTGCAAAGAACAGCTACACCGAAAGCTTAGCCAAGGCGGGAAAACAGTTGCCCCGACCCCGTGCCATAATGGTGATTTCGGCGCATTGGCTGACAAGCGGAACCCAAGTTTTGTGCGTGGAGAAGCCGAAGACGATTTACGATTTCTATGGGTTTCCAGATGAACTTTACAAATTGAGTTATCCCAGCCCAGGCTCTCCCCGTGACGCGGAGCTGGTAACGAAAAGTGTAAAGAGCGCCAAAGTTCAGTGTAGCCGCGACTGGGGATTAGACCACGCTTCCTGGGCAGTCCTGAAGCACATGTATCCAGCAGCTGACATCCCCGTCTTCGAACTAAGCCTGGCTTACTCGCCGTACAACGATTGGCACCCCAAAACCATGGAGTACCATTACAAGCTGGCTTCTGAGCTTGGCGCGCTCAGGGAAAACGGTGTCCTCATAATCGGCAGCGGAAACATCGTTTACAACCTCGGCTTAATCGACTACGACACCGACGCCAAGCCCTATGAGTGGGCTACCAAGTTTGACGAAAAAATCAAACAGCACTTGACAAGCGGGAATCATAAGGCGTTGCTTAACTATCAGGAGTTGGGTCAGGAAGCGCGTTGGGCGTTGCCGACCTTGGACCATTATCTGCCGATGATTTATGCCATTGCGTTGCAGCGGAAAGGTGAGCTGCTAAAATGGATTCATGAGGGTTTTCAGAATGGCTCCGTTTCGATGAGAGCGTTTCAAATCGGTTAAGGGTTTGACTTGGAAGAATAGACAGCCTCGTTGATTCGCGCCGTTATGGCTTCTCGCTGCTCAGGAGAAAACAACTCTTCTTCACAGGAAGGACACCTCAGCATCTTGACGTTTTTCAAGATTGTGGTGTCGTATTCGAAGTCAACTTCAACCTCAACGTACTCCACGCAGCACACGGGACACATTAAGGCTCCTGCTTTCACCGTGCCTTTAGGTTGGGTGTTTGTTTCTTTTGGCATTTCAATTGAGAGAGCGAGTTCCTGCTAATAAGGCTCTTCTGGCTTTAGGGATTGTTTGATTTTGTCGCATCTTTGCGCTGCCTTTTTCAACATGCTATTGGGTTGTTTTTTCGCCAATACGGACCTACCCCCCTTAGATTTCTGCGGCTCTGTCCCTCCGCAATCTACCCCCTCCCCCCTTTTCTGCATGCTATTTCTAATAGTCTACAAATATGACGGCTAAGCATGTTATGCGTAAAACTGACAAACGTTATTTGATTACGAGACTTGGTTGTTCTTGTCGGTTTGTTCTGGTTGAGCTTGTTTGCGGAAATCGTGGTGGAGCCATGACTTACTGTTTTACTAGGTTTTTTTTATTGCGTTATTCGTAAAATTATTGAAGAAAACGGAAAAGCTTTAAATAATCCGTCGCCAAGTTCTTTCTCACAAAGAGGAATACAACATGACACTAT
>JBGOXQ010000190.1:0-4739 GCA_041479225.1 Bathyarchaeia archaeon | reverse complement strand
TGCCTTCCACAGCAGTAGTCGCCACTGCCCTCATATTCGTCTCCCACTCCTAATTGCCCCCAGACCCCGGCGCCGCCCGCCAGGCCCTTAGCTGGAGCAGGAAATACGAAGGGGGGTAGGGTGCTATTTGCGATTTTCCGCGTCAATAACATGTTTAAAATGGGCAATTTGTAAATAGACGCGATAAATAGAAGGGGTTGAGGTTCTGGAGAGCTGTAGCCCTTTTCGGATGCATTAGCTTTAAATTAATTCGGAAAGACTATAACTTTATGGAACCTTTAGTTGATGACATAGGCAGCTTCCCTTTACCGCCAAGAACCAGCAGAGAAACATTCAGCCGAGCATACAGTGATGCACGAGATGCGCTGGTTAACGGGCGCGACCTGCGTGCTAACGATTTTGTGTGGCAGTACTTTGGCGAGGTAACATTGGATTCGTTTAAGCGGAAGCTTCGCACTGGACTGGATGTGGTTAATTATCCGCAGCAGATGGACGGCATCAAGCAGGTCGGCGACGTAATCCACAAGGCAATGGAAACGGGCACTTTCGTTGTGGAAGAGAAAGATGCGTTTCTGCCCGAAGTGCGGCTTATCAGTGAAGAGGCTAAAGGGCTCAGTGAAGAATTCGGCAAGAAAATCTTACTACGAGTATCCATGTTTGGTCCATTGGAGCTTTATCTTAAGGAAATGGGCACCGTGCCTTACGTTGACGTGCTTGACGGGTTCGCGGAAACCATAAGGCGCTTCGCCAAAAACAGTATCCTAGACACCAAATACATCAAAACTGTTGTCGTGTCCATTGATGAGCCAAGCTTCGGTTTCCTAAACATCGACGCAGAAAGCAGCATCATATGCAAAGTTCTGGACAAGGCGTTTGACTTTCAAGGGGCAACCCGCCAAATCCATCTGCACTCTACGTCGCGGCTGCCTGACCTATTCAAGGTGAAAAACCTGGACGTGCTCTCCTTTGAATACGCCGCCTCGCCAAAGAACATCGAAGGCATCTCCAAACGCATGCTCGATGACGCAGACAAGCAAGTGCGCGTGGGAGTTTCCAGAACAGACATAGACTCCATAACCGCGGAACTCAACGATAAAGGCATCTCAAAACCCACGGCGGAGCAGCTTGTCGAAAGCGAAGAAGTTATCAGTAGAAGATACCGTTTGGCTAAAGAAAGATTCGGTGACCACCTGACTTTCACGGGACCCGACTGCGGTCTTGGAAGCTGGCCCAGCCAAGAAGCAGCGCAACTCTTGTTGGAGCGAACGGTGAAAGCTGTTAAAACAGCGCAGGGAACGCAAATCTAAAATAACAAATCGCATAACAGTTAGCATAGGGGATATTGTTGGGGTTCTTCAAGAAAATCCATAACAAAGTAACACCGCCAGACGCAAACGTAGAACTAAAACTCGGCAAATACGCTTTTGAATTAGGCGAAAACGTGGAAGGCTCATTAGCGATTTCTTCAAGAGAAGACTTTGACGCCACTGAAGTCCGCTGCGAAATTGCCTGCACAGAAGAAGCAAAAACCATAAGATACGAGTATGACCCCGCCATACGCCGTTCTATACCCAGAGAAGTCATGCAAACCGCAGTTCTCTTCTCAGCAAAACCCGTGCTGAGTGCAGCTACACACTTCAGCAACGGTGAAAACCGCGATTTCCCCATAAAAACAAGCATTCCGCCTGGAGCGAGACTTACTTATCAGGGAATAGACCGAAGAGTCACATGGACCATTAAAGGCGTCGTTGCGGTAGATGGAAGACCCGATGTCAACACACACATGGCAGAATTACAGGTTATCCAACCAGCCCCAACGGTTACTGCGGGTCAGCCAGTCATAAAAGAAGTAGTCAGGGAGATAGTCAAAATTCCCTGCAGATACTGCGCTACCCTCTTTGACCAAGTTGAGACTACGTGCCCGAACTGCGGCGCAAAAAGAACCGCATAGAAAAAAGCGGCTTATTCCTCAGTTTTCACTGAGGCTTTTCCTTCAGCGTTTGATGCTTTACCTTTTGGTATTTCTTTCAAACCGTACGTGCCAATCGGCGGCCAGCCAGCTTCAGGCATTGAGGCGGGGATAAGCATTATGGTGTTTGAGCCTGCTTGTTGCCCCAGTTCGTAGAGGATGTTCATCCACCTGAGTCTTAAGCCTTCGTTGCTTGTCTCGTACATTTTTGCGGCTTCAATCATTTTTTGTGCTGCTTCAAACTCAGCGGTGGCTAAGGTTACTCGGGCGATGCGTTCGCGTTCAGCTTGCGCTTGGCGGGACATGGCGTCTTGCAGGTTGTTGGGTATGATGACGTCTCTGACTTCGACGGCTGTGGCTTTTATGCCCCAGGACTCTGTTTTTTCGTCGATGATTTCGCGTAGGTGAGCGCCGACTTTTTCGCGTTCCGCAAGCAACTCGTTAAGTGAGACTTTGCCTATGACTTCCCGCAGGGTTGTCTGCGAAGCCAGCTGCGTAGCTTGATAGTAATTTTCAACTTGCAGCACCGCTTTCTCCAGGTCTACGGGTTTCATGTACAAAACTGAATCCACGTTCACGGGCACGTTATCCTTCGTTAACGTTGACTCGGTCCTGAACTGGATAGTGTCCAGCCTTGTGGAGATTCTTATGGGTGCCCTGTCAATCAGGGGAATAAGATAAACTATTCCAGGTCCCTTCAAGCCCATGTAGCGTCCAAGCCTAAGAACAGGCATTCTTTCCCATTCTTTGAGCACTCGAATTCCGCTTAAAAAGAAAAGAGCTACAACGACTCCGACGAATCCAAGAACATAAGGTAATATATCAACAACTGCATCAACCATTTTTCCACCTTCACATGTTAATCAGTTCTTTAATGAATTAAGCTTTTTCCTCAGCAGGTTTCACCACGAGAAACATGCCTTCCATACTGAGCACTTGCACTTCTTCGCCGTTGCTTATCCCTTTAACTTTGTCTTCAGCTATGGCTTGCCAGAATTCACCAAGGATTCTGATTTCGCCTTTAGGTTTCAGGTCGGTTACGGCGACGCCTCTGGAGCCGATTAAGGCTTCTTCGCCTGTTTTGACCTTGGTATATTTTGCTGATATACCTTTGTAGAGCATCCATGCAGCGAGGATGGCTATGACGAAAACGATGACGGCGAGGGCAATTTCGGTTTGAACGTTTAATCCGCCGAAATTGGTTCCCAAAACAGCCGCTAGGACAAGTAATATTCCGATGATTGTGCAGATTCCTCCGAGGAAAGCAATCGCGGCGTGCATGCCTATTTTCTCCTTGTTCAAGTATTATGGATTATGCCTATAAGTCTTGCATATCTTTCTGTCACGTAAGAAGCTTCAGTGACTAAATTAACCGTGTTGCGTTTCTTAAAATTTTTTGCGAGTGCTTAAAAAAAGAAAAACGAGAAAGATGCTAGTTCCAGTTATCGTTTACGCTGATGTGCAGTGACGGATTGGGGATGGGGCTGAAGGGTCCAGGTCGTCTCCGAAGCGGTTGTGGCGAATCGGGTTCCATCAATGCGGGCGAAGCGAGGTGTTTATTCATCGGTTTCACCTTCTCTTTCCGTGGGTGTGATAGTTAGTTCCTGCAGTTTTTCTCCGCGGATAACAGTCAGCTGGGTTTTCTTGCCAGCAACGTCTTCCGTTAGCAGCCTCGGCAGATCGTAGAAATCTGTGACTGGTTTTCCGTTGAATGCCACGATTACGTCGCCCATGGTTAAGCCTGCTTTGCGTGCTGGTGCGCCCTGTTCCACTTGGAACACCATGACGCCTGTTTCCTGCTCTATGCCAACTTCCTCTTGGATTTCTTGGGGGATGGCTACGGTGTTGGCGACTAAGCCGAGGTAGGCTTTCTTGATTTTTCCGCCTGTGAGCAATCGGTCAGTGATGTTTTTGACTTTGTTGATAGGTATGGCTATGCCGCGCTGCCACACATAAGCTGTGTTTATCCCGATGAGTTTACCTGATGCGTCTACTAAGGGTCCCCCGCTGAATCCTGGGTTGAGTTTAGCGTCGGTAGCTATGACATTTTCCATGGCTGTACCTCGGAAGCCGCGTATACTGCTGTCGGGGTTGGTGACTATTCCTGTGGTCGCTGTTGGCTGTTTCCTGTTGAACGGGTTCGCTAATGCCAAAACAAATTGTCCCGTGTTCAGAGCATCCGAGTTGCCGAGTTCTAGAGGTTCAAAGTCTGCTTCTACTGCCTTGAGCAGTGCGATATCATTGTACGTGTCTATGCCAACTACTTGGGCGTTGAAGGTTTTTTCTCCTTGTCCTACGCGGACACTGTTGCATCCTTGGAGGACGTGGTTGCATGTGACGATGTAGCCTTGTTTGTCTATGACGACTCCTGTGCCTCTTGACATCTGGGCGTTTATACTGACCACGGATTTGGATAGTTTCTGCACGAGGGCAGTTGTCGCGTCTGAAAGCGATTTGAGCAATTCTAAACTGTTAACGAGTTGACTCATGACTTATTGCACCTGTACAGAATACAATATGCAAAATGGTATTTGTTGACTGAGACTATGCAGAAGTCAGTCACAAAAACAGAGTTTAGGTGGGCATTGAGTAAAAGTCCGAGTTGCCGAAGTAGCTTACTTGCCTAGCTAGCGGCGCGTGAGTGTGTGAATTCAATTTGCCAATGTGCGACATAAGCTGGTAAGCCGCTTTTAACGCGAGGTTTTGATCGTAGCCATGCAGGAACTTGGCTTCTATCGTGAGGGTATTCAACGTGATTTTCGCGTCCACT
>JBGOXQ010000189.1:0-4764 GCA_041479225.1 Bathyarchaeia archaeon | reverse complement strand
AGAAAGAAGGCTTTGCTAATATAGAACGGTTTAGGCAGTTTTGGCAAGAGTGTTATGGGACGTGGGATCCAGACCAGGAGGTGTGGGTGTATGATTTTGTTCTTGATAAGCGAGATTTGCCCAGTAAAGATAACAGCGCTGGACAGGAAGACAGTTTATCAGCGTCTCACTAAAGTTGCCTTCGCTTAGGCTTTTCTGGAGTTGTTCCATTCTGCCTGGGCTTGCTCCGCCCATCGCTTTGATGTTTTGTTCCAAGAGGTGTTGCAGTCGCTCAATTTGATCTGAGCTTAAGTTGTTTAGGAATGCTTTGCACAGCGCCTTGTTATGGAGGAGGCTTACTTTTCCGCTGGCGCTTTCAATGAACTCCAGAAGCTTCTTTTGGTCAGGTTGCAGTTCCATTTTTCCAACCAAAGTCATTCCTGCTTTTTCAAAGAACGGGTTGTATTTAGCCATGGCTGCTACGCACTCAACAATTCGGGCATTAACCAAGGGCAAAGTTTGTTTGACTAATTCTTGCGCTAAGCCAATTCCTCTGAATTTAGGGTGAATGATGATTCTGCTTATGCGCAGAATGTCGCTGTTGACTTTCTGGATGTTGTTCTTGTATTCTGGGAACAGCTGGTTGCGGAAATGAAGCGCACGAAAAGTCAGGGTGTAAACTATTATGCCGATTGTTTCGCCTTTGTAAGTCAGCTTAAACCTGTACTTCGGGGCTGCTGGATTTCCTTGAAGGTAATGAAAGCCTTTGAGGTATTCGTAGTCTTCTTTTGTTGCTGGTTCTATTTTCATGTAGTTGATGAGGCTGAACTGCTGAAGTGGAGATTCGTAGTGTTTGATTTGGGTTGTTTGCCCAAACTTCTTGTCAATCACAATGCTTGGGTTGAAATCTTCGATCAGGTCTCTATGGGTCGTTGCGGCAACAACCATTTTTTTGTTTTTTCGTGCCCACTTCTGTATGCAGTAGGCGAGGACTTTTGCCATCTCGCGGTCAAGTGTGGCTCCAAACTCATCAATAAAGAAGGCGTCGCCGTCAATCGCAATCATCTTTGCGAGTTTGTAGCGGTATTTTTGGCCTTCGCTCAGTTCTTTGTACTTTCTTAGCATAACGAAGGCTTCGCTTAATCCAACGACGCCGAGAAGTGCCATTGCTTCTTCTTGAGATTTGCCAACGCTGTTTATGACCACTTCGTCATCATCCACTTTAACATCGGAGAAGTTGACGCATTTCATGCTTGATTCCTCAATTCGTCACTAAATAGGCGGAGAAATGTTGATTTGCCTGATCCAGAGTCGCCAGTTACATAAATCAGGTCATCTGAGTTGTACTTCAGTTCCACGTTGTCGAAAATGGTAAATTCCTTTTTGTCATCCACGCCTACCCCGAAGGCTTCGCTGACTGCCATAACACGGTCAGTTATCTCAACCGGACTCGTTGAAAGCTTCAGGTTTAAAGTCATAAAATGCTCTTTCTTTTCCGGGTTGATTTCAGTTTTCTCTTGTGTTATGGCTTTTTGCTGGGGTGTGGTTTCGTCTTTGACTTGAATATTGTCTGAGAACTCGACGTTGGCGTCATAGATCTTCTTCTTGTTAAAGCTGTTTATGCAGATTAAGTGGATTTGTTGGAAACCGTGCTTTTGGGCAAACAATATTTCTTTTTGGCAGGCATCTGCGACATTAAGGTTTTGAGGTGGAAGAAGCGTTTTGACGCTTATGACTTCTTGGGGTGTGGTGGCGTCTTTCCATACTACGAGGTCGGGGTCTTTTGAATCATAGCTTTCGGTTACTCGGAAGCCTTGGAATTTCAAGCTCTCAGCGATTTCCTTCTTGCTAAGGATACTCGTAGTAACCTGTTGAGTAGGAGCGTTCAGTTTGAAAGGTTGAGTTTGCATATAAGGCGAGGTAGGCTGGGTTTTTTCTCTCTTGAGTGTGTCTAGAATCTCGTATCCCAAGTCTGTTAAATCGTATTTGTAGTATCCGCTTTCCTTGCGGATTGGCACGATTAAGCTTCTTGCTTTGCACCTTATTAGTGCGTCTTTGGCGTCGGCTCCTACTTCTTCGCAGAGTTTCTCGTAGTAGGTGGGTCCTCTGGCTTGGATTGTTTCCAGCAGCTTAATATCTACATCCAATAGGCGCTTCATTATTTGGTCTGAGCGAGATTCTGCTATGGCGTCTTGGATTCGCTGTTTCATTTCCTCAACAAGCGACAGCCTCATTTCGTCATATTGCAGGTAAACGTCTCTTGGAATGGGCAGGAAATTGTTTGTTTCTATCCAGTCTTTGCTTTTGCGGGGTTTCCAGCCTTTGTAGTCTTGGTTCCAGACTACCTTGTCGTATTTGTAGACTCCTCTTTGCGGCAGAAAAAGCTCATGCGTGTACTTCTGCATAATCTGGAAAGTTGGCTCAGTTGGATCAACCATGCTCGCAAGAATCACTGCCACCTGCGTGCCTAAGAGGTCGAAGCCGCCTTTGAACACGTCCCATGAGGGGTCGTGTTGGGTTTCTGCTTTGTTGCTTTGTCCGCCGAAGTCATCATAAATGATGAGAGGGACTCTGAAGTGGAGTTTGTTGGTTGTGGGGATTCTTTCGGGTTCGCCCTTGTCCAGTTTGTACAGCAGGCCGCCGAGGTTGAAAACGAAGCTTTGAAGCACTTTGTCCCAGTCGTGATAAACGGCGTGGGCAATTTGCATTTGCAGGCTTGTTTTCCCTGTTCGCCCCAGACCACGCACCACATCCACTTGTCGTCGAGGATTGTTCGCCAAACATCTTCTACAATCCGGGGCTTTGAACTCAGCTGCTATTCCCCCAGCGTTGTCGGTTGCGGATTACGAGGTTTCGCCTGGAAAAATTCCTGTAAGAGGTTAGGCCAAATCCAGCCTATTGCTTTTTGATACATTTGGTTTGCTTTTTCCCATGAAGGTATGTACCCAGTTGATTTATTTTCGAAATTGTTGGTTAATTCTATTTCTTGCTTCAAGTATTCCTGCCCAGTAGGTGGCAAGTCGGAAAGCAATATGCCTAGAGCTTTGACTGCGTCTAGAAACATCCTGTTTTGGTTGTAGAAATTGTAGTTTTTCATGTCGTTCAAAATTAGGTTGACGTAGTTGTTTCGGGGGTCGCCGTTTAGAGAGAATTTGTCTTCGCTCATTCCTGTTCCCCCAGCGTTGTTGGTTGCAGGTTTCGAGGTTTAGCGGGTGAGTTCTCCAAGTAACCTTTTGCGAACAGAACGTTCTTGAATTTGTCAAAGAGGAGCAGGTTTGTCTGTGCTAAGTAGTTTTGTTTTGCTGATGCCTTTGACCAAACATTCTCGGCAAGAGTTACTCCTTTCGGTGCGTTGATGAGTTCAAGCTGATTTCTTATCTCCCTAAGGTCTGCACTGCATTCTTTTTGACAATCCGGCGGCAACTCAGCATACACAGTTTGAAGGGCTTGCCAACCCCCAGATGTGTCTCCCTCAATTAGGCACCTGGCTACAGTGTCCATGCTTAAAATCAGCAGCGATTGATACGTTGGAGTTATGAAGTGATTTTCTCCGTTCAGTTTTATCTCCTGTTACTCAATAATGAGTAGCTACACTATATTGGGTCTGAAAATTGATTTAAGCTTTGCCACATAGTTACTGCCAGTACAAAGTTTTTGCCGACATTAGACACTTGGGCAAGAACTAAACCAGAAATTCAGCATAATCAACCGCGTAACCTCCACACGAAAAACCGGCAAAATACAATGCGTTCGCGGAAAAAGCCAGAATGAGGAGAGTCACAAAACAGAAGCCATTAGACAGTGTGTTGAGAATTGTAGCATTTCTCTACATACGCGGGTTCGATTTGCCACTATTAAGCAGTGAGCGTTATGCCCTAGAGAGAATTAGCCCCTAAGGACCTCTAGAAGTTGAGAAGCTCAAGGAATTGTTGCTGAAAATTACTATCCACGGTTCAAAAGGAATTTGAAATTAGTCGTCACCAGCCCTTTGGAAAAAACCTCAAAAAATGTCAGGCGCATTAGAAATGCCTACCTGTTCTGGAAATCTCCGGATGTAGTGGCTTAATTGCTTAAGACTAACCTGTCATATCGGATGGGGTTGGAGTTCGCTTCAAATCAAAATTTACTTTTCTGGGCGTCAAATAGTAAATGAGTTGTTTACTTCCAAAGAAAATTTTGGGGACTGGCCTTGCAACATTGATGATCTGACTGTTTACAAAAATTGTCTATTTTGGGTCTCCATAAAATTTCATAATCCTACTTTGGTAAATGGCTGGAGTTTTTAAGGAGCCCAGAATATGTACTATGTCGCCTTCAGTTAGACAATACAATTTAAATGATAACGAATCAATTTCTGCTTCTAAGTCTAGAATTTTGCCATTTATTTTGATTATATCTTTTTCCCTCGTTTCTGCTCCCCTTTTTGCTAACCAATGTTCGAGTTCTTCTTCAACTTTTCTTACTATGTTTGGTGTTAGCTCATTTGAGCTTCTGTTAACTTCCTTTATTATAGGTATAATTGTTTTAGTAAAAAGTTGGGGAAGACTCTGAACTTCAACATTTGATCTTAGCAGTTCAGTCAAAGAAAGATAAACATGGGTCAATAATGCCCTATTTACAAATTCCATCTCGTAGACTGATTCTTCATTGCTGTATTCATCTATTCCATAGACAATAATTGCATTGCTTTCTGCTTCTCCGACTATCTTAAAACGGCAGAATTTTTCGTCTAGAATTTTCTGTTTTTCATTTGGATAGAATTTCGCTTTCGCTGTCCACGTCCTT
>JBGOXQ010000188.1:0-4764 GCA_041479225.1 Bathyarchaeia archaeon | reverse complement strand
TCATCAAATCACGATTTTCAGCTTCGCTGCCCTATGGTTCATCAGCAACATCATCATGTACTCCATCTCAAGGAAAACAAAAGCCCCGCTTGAACATTGTCCACAGATTTCCAAGTGAATCTGCATATCATCAAGCAGCATCACAGAAAAGGTAATTCTCCCAAAACAAATTTAACTAACATTCAGGATGTTAACTGTTTAACAATCTGGGAAAAGGCAACGAGCGGGACACATTGAAGTCTGGAACACGAAAAATCATACGGATCGCGCTACAGATAGCCATCATGGTGGCAATTTTTGGCGTTTTGCTGTGGTACGTCGGCATCGATTCACTGTACAATGCACTTATCACCGTCAAAGTCGAATACTTGCTTTTGGCGTTTGCAGCTTACTTTGGCATCAACTTGCTTTTCACTGTGAGACTCCGAAGAGTTCTAGGCAAAGAAGGTATCAAAACCTCTTTCGGAAGAACTCTCCTTGCCCAATACGCAGGTATGCTAACTAGCGACGTGACCCCTGGACGCTCGGGGTATATTCTAACACCCGTTTACTTGAGAGATCAAAATGTCCCCACCTCAAAAAGCCTCTCAGGAATCCTGGGCATCCAAACCATCGAGTTCCTTGTCAAAGTCATCGGCGGAGTAGGCGCAGTTATATTTCTCCTTGGTGTGGTGCCTTCAGCTAACTGGCAACAATTTGGCACTTTTGCAGGTATCAACATTGGTCTTCTCATCATGGGCTTAGGCATAGGGCTCATGCTTGTAGGCGCAATCTTGCTGGCTGCTTTTACATGGTCTCAACGTGCAATTTCGGTTTTCGACAAGATAGCCAACTCGAGATTCCTCAAAAGATTCACGGGCGGACTCATGGGCAAACTTGAAGACTACAAAGAAAGTTCACATAAAACCCGCAAAGCCATCCCCGAAATCCTCGGCTTAACCATGCTCTGTTGGATATTGAAAGGCTTCGAATGGTACTTTTTGGGCTTTGCCTTGGGAATCACGCAGATTCCGTGGATTGGCTACTTCCTCATTCACCCACTCGTGACAGCTCTGGCTTTCGTTCCTATAACTCCAGCTGGGGCAGGTGTCCAAGAATTCGGCATAGTTGGAATCTTCACGTTACTTTTTGTAGCTCCCGTTCCGACCGCAGCAATAGCTGCCTTCGCCATCCTTGCAAGAGGCCTGCTTATAATTGAAGACCTTGCAGGCGTACCTCAAATAGTGAAGTCAACGTCAAGTTTAGCGTTTTCCAAAAAGGCACCTGAAGAAGCGCCCCCCGCAATCCCACAGGAATAGAACATGCTTTTTTTGAGGTTTCAAGACAAAATTCCAGTTTTGCGAAGATTTTGGGCTCTGTTTTTTTGGTTTTCATGGTGTTTTTTGTTTTTATCTGAATCTGAACTTGTAATGTTTATTAAGAATTAATACTTGCTATACGTTTGCATTACGCAAAAAACGTAATGAAATGAATTGAACGAGGGAAAGAAAAAAGTGAAGAAGAAAGAAACAAACCCCGCTGAACCCTTCTTCTACATCGCACTGGTTTTGAAAGGCACGGAAAAACAGTATCTGAATCTTCTCAAGTATGTGGGAAACCGCAACGGTGCCAAAGTGATCTACCAGTGCAAGTCCTTGACCTATCTGCATGTGACTAGGGAGGACGGCGGCAAAATCCAAGCAGCACCCCTTGACTTTAACATTGAGATGGAAGAGGGATGTGAAGCGTCATGATGCGTTTGCTGAGAAGTCGCCGCGGTTTGGGAACGCCCGTAGCTAACTTGATTGTTTTGACGGCTGCGGTTCTCTTGACAACCACTGTTACGCTGTTCGCCATAAACGTCACCACAAGCCAGGTTCAGAAGGAAAACATGTACATCTCGAAGACTCACCTATGGTATGTCAACAGCACTTACTCTGTAGGCGCAGTTATGATTACGAACACGGGTCCGTCTGACTTGGGTCTCAACAAAATCGTGATAAAGGGCTTAGAATGCTCCTGGAACGGAACCGCAAACTACGTCATCTACTGCAAGAGCTCTGACATTCCGCAAGGCGATTTGCCTCTGGTTTCGAATTTCACAAACTCCGGAGAAACTGCTATAACCGTGGGCAACAAAGCTTACAACTTCAGCGTTGCAGGCGACGATTTCACGCTCAAATCAGGCGGAACCATGATGTTCTACATCGCATTGCCAGAACGCTTAATGGTCTATGACTTAGGCGTACCAGTTCGCATAGTCATCCAGACAACGCAGGCAGTCTACTGCACCGAAGCATTGGTCCAAACAACTTAGAAAGCTTTCTCCATCCTTTTCTTATTTTTATGCAGAGTAATCCATGAGCATTAGCTAAGCTCTTGTTGCTGAATTCTTTGTGTGGGTGTGGATGTTTTAAGGCTGCCACAAGTCTGTTTGAGGGAAAGTTTGCGTTTTGTTGTTGGATTGCTTTTCTGCGTCTGTTTAGTTGTGGGATAAGCGAATCTCTCCACACGCCCTACATAGCTCCATGTTGAAAACGCCAAGATGCACATGTGAAATCATGTTAAGCTTGCTATTATTTCCGCATCGCTAAAAAAAGCAGCTAGAAAGGTGTTGCTCGGCTGCTGATTTACGCCTAACTTTTACGTCCCAGAAATGGGAAGCAAGAAGGCAACTTTTTTATCTTACTTTTATAGATTACATTCGGTGAGAAGTTGACTCAGTGCGTAACAGTTTCCACAAAAATCCCAAAACAGCTAAAAGAAAAAATGCAGCGACTCAAAATAAAACCATCCAAAATCCTGCGAAAAGCTCTAGAAGATGAAGTCAAAAAAAGAGAAGTTGAAGAGCTGAAAGAAGAAATAAAAAAAATACAGCCAATCCTGGACAAAATCAGCATCCAAGACATAGTGAAAAGCATAAGAGAAGACCGTGACGGCAGATGAAGTGCCTCTTTGATTCCTCAGCCATATTTAGAGCCATCAAAGAAAACAAAATCGAAACCCTAGCTGGAAACTACACCTTAGACTTAGCAAGGTACGAATTGGGAAACACCATATGGAAAGACTGCACCCTGCAAGCAAAAATCTCAGAGCAAGAAGCAAAAACGCTCACACAAGCAGTCAAGCACACCCTAACCATAATGAACGTACTGCAAATAGCTGGCAGCGAAGAAGAAATATTAGACACAGCAATCCAGCTAAAAATCACATTCTACGATGCAGCATACGCGCAGCTTGCCAAAGAAAAAGAACTACACCTCATAACCGAGGACTCACGCCTAATAAAAAAGACAACACCAACAATAAACGCTTCAACGCTAGATTTCACTGAAAAAAGCTGCAAGTAGCCCCTGCATTGCTTTTCTACGCCTACTTAACTGTGGGATAAGCGATTTTCTCCGCACGTCCTACATGGCTCCCTGTTGGAGGCGAAGTTTGTGGTTGTGAATCCATGTTAAGCTTGTCTTTATTTTCACTTCAGAAGTTGCGGCGCTGCCTTGTCCCAATATATGTGTTGAAAAAGCTACTTTGATTGTTGTCTAAACCCAACAACATTCCCGTCAGCGTCTTTAACCTGCGCAATCAACAACCCCCCGCCAACCTCTCTAACGTCTTGGACAACCACGGCACCGACCTGGGTCATTGCTTGAAGGCTACTCTTAATATCCACAACATCAACGTAAGCAATAGGCCCCATCTTAGAGTTAGGGTCCAAGCCCACTTCCCATTCACCAACCCTAAAACCCACATACTAAGCGCGTGCAACATACGGCTCCACACCAAGAAACTTTCCAAAAAATGCATTAGCTTTTTCTACATCCTTAACCGGATAGACCAAAAGTCTAATGTTACGTGCCATAAAATACCTCCAAATGAAATAAAGCATGCGCCATATAATAGTTTTCGGGAAAAACCAGCCCCCCAACATTCGGGTGAAGGAGGCAAAACAGAACAGATTCTGAGCTAACGCTCACCCACCGAAACATGGATCCATGTTGAAGACGCCAAGTTGTGGATGTGAAACCATGTTAAGTTTGCTTTCATTTTCATATCCTTAAAGCCGTTGCCTTTGCAACCTCACTTCACTAAATTGTTATGCAACGCTTTTACTTGAAAATGCAATTAAATTATTAGTAATAACAGCAGTGTCCTACTTTGACATGCTTTCTAAACCCTTCAGCACTCTCAATAATTTCTTTCTTTTTCTTTCCTCTTCGGTGTCCTGGTTATATTTCAGGTTCTCAGCTTCTTTTATGAAAGATGACAAGGCGTTTTTTGTGAAAATATCGGCAAAAAGCTTGAGCGCAAATTCATACGTTTCTTTGGTCGCTATTTCTATTTCCTTTTCGATATCAGCTTGCCTTTGCATCAATTGTTTTGCGATATCTTCCTCACTGACCGCTTCCATGCCAGTAACAAATGGAACTGTTTTCATGGAAGGGTAGCCAATCACCCAGTACCGCTCAATCACTGACTTAACCCTTGCTTCTGAAGCATAAGGTAAACACAGGAAAAGAAGAATAAACTCCCATGTTGCGGTCTCTACTTCAGGAAAAAGATTTTCCACTAAATTATGTAAGACTATATCAAATTCTTGTTTATTTGATGGTATTCTCGCTAATGCCAAATGCAAGAATTGTTCATAAGATAACCGTGCAAAGATTTTTCCGCCTGTCAAATTACTCTCCGTAATTTTCCAGTCCTCAGGATATTGACTCCAGAAATAATCTTCTTCATAAGTCTTGGCAATAAGAAAATTGACAACGTTTCCAAAAAACATTT
>JBGOXQ010000187.1:0-4783 GCA_041479225.1 Bathyarchaeia archaeon | reverse complement strand
GATTTTGTGTAGGGTTGAAAACACAAATTGATGCTTTTTTGTGCTTTGTGAGAATTTTAAGTTTTTTTAGTAGAGCAAAGGTTGACAGCGTTTCATACTAGTGCTCGAAGCAGCTACTCCTTCCCTTTTATATAGATTGAATGGTTGTTAATCTTTGGGTTTTTATTCATTTGTCAGGTAGTTTTAAGGACTCCAACGAAAAAGGGTATGCGGGGGATATCTCCATCTGGCTGGGGGTTCAAATCCATGCCCTGCTCAATTTGCCAGGGGGTTTAAGGTCTATCCCCAGTAGAAGGCATTAAGAGATTACAGCTTAGTTCCGAATCCTTGACTTAGAAAAACGGGTTTAGTTCAGATTCCTTGACTGTTCTCTTAGCGGAACAGACTGTTCTCTGGGGAGAGTTAAGAATAGCACAGAAGTATTTAGTATGATGAACAATGAGGAAAAAGTGTGTACTTGTTATTCTTGTTTCAATACTCTTTATTTCCGCATTAGATAATACTCAAACTATCAGGGCAGAATTTTCTCCTACTCCGACTATTCCACAACAAGAACACTTTATTGTTCAGCAGACGTTTTGGGCATTTGGTGGCACTTACGCTATCGGTTCATTTAGCGCAAATTCTGGAGATTATTTTGTATTGAATATATCCTCAGTTAACGTTGACCCAGACCGTCCCGATGACCATTACATAGTTGAATTAGATATAGTCAGCACAAAACACGGAACATCTTATGTCAGTGACACCCAATTTAGTCAAACAATCCCTCTAAATTATACTGACTATTACACAATCACAGCAGAAAAACACCAATTCTCGAGCTCAGTTAGGATAAGCGGAGAATTAAATGTATACCACAATCCAGCGCCTTTAGCGACTGATTCACCTTCTCCAACTCTTACTCCTAAGCCTACTGTCTCTCCGACGCCTTATCCAAGTAACTCATCCAACTCCAACATTTCACCCTCCCCAGAAGTGTCGGAGTTGCCACTGTTAGCAATTTTGTCATTGCTTATTTCCTTGCTCTTTATTTCAGTCCTACTCAAGGTTAGGCATAGAAAATCCGCTTCATTGAGTAAGAAACCATAAACTAAAATCACAAAGAAAAGCTTGATAAACTTAACTTTATGTTCGATTATTAAGAAAAAATAGGGTGATGCGGGTGATTTTTCCACTGGGTGATGGGTTCAACCAAATCCCCCGCTATTTCTAGTCTCGCAAACAAGAAAGGAAAAAACAGAAGTACTTTATCTTAGCCAAAAACAGCTTCTCGGTCACTCTTTCCCTTTTTTAAAAGAATCCTCAAAGATATAGCCGACCGATTATTGTACGATAAAGTTAAAGACTTAAACGCCTTCTTTCCCATTGAACTGTTGGAGAACCAGAAATGAGCGAAAAGGCTGAGAGTTCAGGTTACAAGGGCGAAGCAGCGGAAGCCATCAAAAAGGCAGGATGTGAAGTAGGAGACATCGTTAGAGTTACTGGAGACGGAAAATCCTACGAAGGTATTTTGATTCCGCGTTCAGAATCCGCCGACAACAACCACATCGTCATCAAGATGAAGAGCGGTTACAACATCGGCATCCGCCTCACATCCATGGTGAAGATTGAGAAACTAGGCAAAGGCACCAAACCCGCCTTCGCTTCGCCGCCTCTTCCACCCCAAAAAGAGACGCTGCCCAAAGTTGTCATACTCAGCACGGGCGGAACCATAGCCAGCCGCGTGGACTACCGTACAGGCGCTGTCCGCTCTGCAATTTCCGCAAGCGACCTGTATGGCGTGGTTCCTGAACTGGCGGACCTCGCTAATGTGGATACGCAGATTGTGTTCAGCATCTACAGCGAGAACCTCACAACTCAGCACTGGACCACAATCGCCAAAACCGCCGCGGAACACATCGAACGCGGCGTAAAAGGTGTAATCATCGCGCATGGCACCGATACTATGGCTTATACGGCTGCGGCGTTGAGTTTTGCATTGCAGAACTTGCCCGTTCCAGTAATAGTCGTAGGCGCGCAGCGAAGTTCTGACCGCCCAAGCTCGGACGCAGCAACCAATCTGATTGGCGCAGTGAATGCAGCGGCATATGGGCCGTTTGCTGAAGTGGCTATTGCCATGCATGAAACGGTGGCAGACACTTCCATCGCGTTCAACAGAGGCGTCAAAGTCCGCAAATGCCATACAAGCCGAAGAGACACCTTCAAACCAGTTAACGCCACGCCTATAGCGCGGGCAACCGAACAGGGGATTTCCATGTTAACGCCAGACTACGTGAAACGTGACTCAAGCCGCAAGCTGGTTTTGAAGCCTGAGTTCAGCGACCAAGTGGCGCTAGTCAAATTTTACCCTGGCTTAGACCCTTCTGTGATTGACTGGTACGCGGAAAGAGGCGTGAAAGGCATCCTTCTAGAAGGCTCAGGCTTAGGTCATGTAAGCAAAGCCTGCTTCAGCCCTATCAAAAACGCTGTGCATCAAGGTGTAATTGTTGCTTTGGCGTCGCAGTGCATCTGGGGACGCGTAAACATGAACGTGTACGACACGGGCAGAGACCTGCTCGAATTAGGCGTCATCCCAACGGATGACATGTTCCCTGAAACCGCACTTGTGAAGCTCATTTGGGTGCTGGGACAAACCAGCAACATGAGAGAGGCGAAGAAACTCTTCAAAACAAACGTAGCAGGCGAATTTTCCTCACGAACACTTCCCCAAGAAACAAAAATCAAGGAAGGAGGAGAATAAAGTGACAGTTGACTACGCTAAAGTCGGGTTGAAAGTCGGCTTAGAAATTCACCAGCAACTAAACACCAAGGGGAAGCTATTTTGCAGTTGTCCGCCAGCGCTTTTCAAGGAAGAACCTGAAATAGTGTTCCTTCGCAGGCTCAGACCTACGCAGAGTGAGTTGGGACAGATTGACCCTGCGGCTTACTTTGAGTTCCAGAAAGGCGTCAAGGTGCTTTATGAGGCAAACCGCGAATCTGCCTGCCTTGTCGAGATGGATGAAGAGCCGCCTCACCCGATGAATATGGAGGCGGTGGAAGTTGTGTTGATGGCTTCGTTGATGATGAATATGCAGCCCATCGACGAAATACATGTTATGCGAAAAACCGTCATAGACGGCTCCAACACCACGGGCTTCCAAAGGACATGCATAATCGCTTTGGACGGCTGGATCAAGGTAGGCGAGAAAATCATCCCTATGCAGGCTGCAAGTCTGGAAGAGGATGCAGCACGAAAAACAGGCACAGAAGCGAACGGAAAAATCATCCGCTACCGCATCGACCGTTTAGGCATTCCGCTCATCGAAGTGGCAACCGCACCCGTGATTTACTCGCCTCAGGAAGCGCAGCAAGTAGCCTTAGCCATAGGCAGAATACTTAGGGATACAGGCAGAGTCATGCGTGGCTTAGGAACTATACGTCAAGACCTTAACGTTTCGCTGCCTAACGGCGCTTTAATTGAGATTAAGGGGGTTCAGGAACTGGATTTAATCAGCACGGTTGTGGAGTATGAGGTTCAACGTCAACTGGGATTAATCGCCGTTAAAGACGAATTAACCGCCAAAGGCGTGAAGACAGAAGACATCAAAGAAAACATCCAAGACGTAACCCGCATCTTCAAAGAAACCAAAAGCAAGGTCATCCGCAAAGCCATAGACAAACAGCAAACAGTCAAAGTCCTCCTGCTCCGTGGATTCGCTGGTTTTCTGAAGCGTGAGTTGGCACCTGACTTCCGTGTGGGCACGGAGTTGTCTGACCGTGCGAAGTTCTGGGGCAGAGTCGGCGGCATATTCCACACCGACGAAATGCCAAACTACGGCGTAACCCCCGAAGAAGTCGAAAAATTGCGGAAAGTAGTGGGAGCGGTTGAAGGGGACGCCGTGGTTTTCGTCGCTGACACTGCCGAGAATACGATAGATGCTTTGAAGGCGGTGGCGGAGCGAGCGCGGGAACTCTTGAATGGTGTGCCTGCTGAGACTCGCACAGCGAAAGAAGATGGGACAACACGGTACATGCGACCAAGACCTGGCGCGGCAAGAATGTATCCTGAAACAGACATCCCGCCAGTGCTTATAACAAGTGAGTTTGTGGAGAAAGTTTGCGCGAACTTGCCTGAATCCGCGGAGAAGAAAATGCAGCGTCTCATGAAGCAGTACAACCTAAATGACAAGTTGGCAGGGCAGATTGTGGATTCCGAATTCAACGTGCTATTTGACGCCATCGTGAAGGAGAGCGGAGTATCCGCCACGACGGTTGCGGTTTTTCTGACTGAAAGCTTGAAGGCGCTGAAACGTGACGGTATCCAAGTGGAAAATGTATCCGAACAGCAATTGAAAGAAATCTTCAAGTACATTGGTTCAGGAAAACTGACAAAAGAAGCTATGACAGAAGTTTTTGTTTGGCAATCAAAACATGAAAAGCCAGCAAGGGGAAAAGGCGAATGGGTAGGCGGCATTCCTCAAGGACATCACGTTTATGATGCGATAGATGCTTTGGGCTTGAATATGCTCAGTAGCGCGGAACTGGCGCAGATGGTTGACCGCGTGATAGCGGCTAATCGGCAGCAAGTAGAGAAACTGGGCAAGAACGTTTTCGGCATGCTGATGGGCTTGGTTATGAAGGAAGCCCGCGGAAAAGCAAACCCTGAACTCGTCAGTCAAATAATAAAACAGAAACTGGGGTAAGCAAATCGTTTTTTTCTTAACGCCTCAATTTATTCACTGCTCAGAGGAGATGCCGCTTCAACTTTTCACGGATGTAGAGTTCAATATCGGATATGTAT
>JBGOXQ010000186.1:0-4789 GCA_041479225.1 Bathyarchaeia archaeon | reverse complement strand
CTAAGTAGCGCAGGTCAAAATCGTCCCCGTTGAAAGTCAATATGAAGGGGTACTCCCAGAGGATGTCGAAGATGGCTCTGAGCAGTTGCTCTTCCGTATCAAAGTACTCGATAACTAAGCCCTCAAGCAATCGCCCGTTTCCTTCTCTGACGCCTTGTCGTTTGAGCATGAGAACTTTTTTCTGGTCATCCGAAGCGTACAGGCTACAGCAGACCACGGGGTAAACGGCTTCCCGCGGGTCAGGCACCCTTGTGGACAGGGGCGCGTAGACTTCTATGTCTATGGCGGCTCGGCGGAACTTCGGCGCAGGATATTCCATCAGCCTCGCCCACTCATCAATGTAGCTAAGTTCCTCTTCGGTCGCGTCTTTGAATAATCCCTTCAACTTCGTGATTGTCTTTTCCGCTTCAACAATTGTGTGCGGCACGAGGCTGTTGTTTTTTACTTCGTAAATCATGCCAGGAATATACCGAGTATCGTAGATGTAGCTTTGATAGTACTTTATTTTTGCTTCCCACACCTTCACATCTTCAGCGTTCAGCCTCGCATCATGCAGGTTCGGGTAGTCCTCAGGAATTACATCTCGGATGCTCCATCCTGGTTTGCCGCCGACCGCTAAAGGGTCATTAGTGACGATTTTTGTTACCGTGACCTTTTTGTCTGCCAAAGGGTCAAACAATTCCATAGTCTCGCAGTGGTCGAAGCCTTCATGGTGAACTACCCGCTCCATTTTGTCCAGTTCACGCGGCGAAATGTTGGTTAGGCAGTAGGGTTTGTGTCCCGTGTTGTCGTACCAGAAGTAAATCCTGCCTGACACAGGCTCGTAGAGCTTAACCACCGCCTTGCGCTGTCGCCCGTCATAAGTTGCAGAGACAAAGTAGGAGGGCGGCAGGTTCTCAGGCGCTCTCGGCGGATAAGGATGCCTTTTCTTTTCTTTTTTCTCGGATTCCGCTTCTGGCTGCGGCTGGGGAGCTTGAACTTTCGCTGCTTCTTCCACTGGCTTTTTTGGCGGTGGACCGAAATCGAATAGGCTTTTCTGCTGCGGCATCCTAATTCGTAACCTTGCTACCTGTATGAATTGTGTAGACTAAAAGCTTTAGCTGCAACACATCTTCTGAGCCTGAGCAGAAATTTCTGGTTCCCTTTTAGGTTCAGATTATAAATAAGGGAGGGGATAGCTCTTTTGAGCAAGCGCAGTACCCTCTATATTTCAATATAGATTATTGGTGCAATTCTTAATTGGCTGAAATCATCTGTAGATTTTGCCGAGACACATCCTCGTGAGAAACGGGTACTTGGCGACTCGAGAGTTAACGGGAAAAAATCTGTTTTTCTCCCTTAACAGCGCGTGCCTCGTTAACAATCTTGAGTCGCCGAGGCTTTCCTTTTTCCGCCCTTGCCTCCTTTGGCTTTTGCTTAGCGGGTTGGTGCAAAGTGGGTTGCGCCATGTTTATTCTTATTAGGGTCACTGCCCTGTTTAATTTTGTGAATCGAAATTGTTGAAGGACGCTTGGACCCTAGCCATAGAAACCCTAAGCTGGATAGAAATGCAGAAACTCAGCGAACGCATGGCGCTCACCCGAACCGTGAAGCAACTGGGCATAAAAGACCCCGACGCCATCCGCATGGGCTACAGAATGGTAGTGGAAACTGAGCGCCGCAAAAACCTCATAGACAAATTCATCAACACCCAGCTGAAACCCGAAGCGCTAAGCGAGTTAAACATGGGCGTTCAAGCATTCCTGAGGCTCTACGTTTACCAAACACGCGTTACTCGCCAGTGGCAGGGCTTCGACCTCAAAGAAGCCGAACTCATCGCCAAACAGGGCAGAGCAATTCTGGGCTGGGAAACACTCAAGGAAATTGAGCCATACTTGGGTTTTCTGCTAACCCGAAAAATCGAACCCATCTTGGAAGAAGCGAAAGACGAGGAGAAAGTGGCGCTGCAAACTTTCCATCCGACATGGTTCGTGAAGTACTGCTTTAACCTTTTCGGCAGAACAGAAGCTATCGCGTTCCTCGAAGGCAACATGAAACCTCCTGAAACCTGCATCCGACTAAACACGCTGCGCGGGAGCTTAAAGGAAATTGTGGAGAAGCTTGAGGGCGAAGGCGTCAAACTGGAGAAGGTTAAACCGCTCAAACACACTTACAGAATATTATCCGCGAAAACTCCGCTTAACCGACTCGACAGCTATCGACTAGGCTTGTTCTATATCCAAGACAAAGCCAGCTGCTTCGCAGCAGAAGCCGCTGACCCCAAACCCAACATGACGGTGCTGGACGTTTGCGCGGCTCCAGGAGCCAAAACCACCTATCTCGCGCAGCTCATGAAAAACAAAGGCTTAGTCTGCTCCGTTGACTATTCGAAACGGAGAATGCGCGTCTGGTGGACGGAAGTCGGTCGAATGTGGGTAGAAATAGCTGAACCCATCATCGCAGATGCCCGAAGCCCCCTGCCTATAAGCGCGGAGGCAGACGTGGTGATTCTTGACCCGCCATGCACTAGCACAGGCGTCTTCGCCAAGCTACCCGCTGCTAAGTGGCGTCTCACAGCTAAGTCTGTTGAGAAGATGACTGACATACAGTGGCAGATGATTAACAACTGCGCCGAGAAAGTCAAGAGTGGCGGAGTCTTAGCTTACAGCACTTGCAGCGTTACGGTGGAAGAGAACGAAATGATTGTGGAACGTTTTTTGAATCGGTACCCTGAATTCCAGCTGGCGGAGATTACGCCGAAGATGGGTTTGCCTGGGCTGCGGGGTTTGGAGAAGTGCCAGAGGCTTTACCCGCACTTGCATCACAGCAATGGCTTCTTCATTGCAAAACTGAAAAAGCAATAGCGTTTTCGAGTTTGAATGGAAACGTAAAAGAACTTCTTGTCTCCTTCTGTTTTGATTAAGGCGAAGATCTATGGATAATACGAAAACAATGATGCTTTTCGCTTCTGTATTGGGCGCATTAGTGGGAATCTTTTTTGTGGCTAGGGCAAACCCTCTTGAAAATTATTTCGTTATAATGGGGCTTTTCGCCGTTATAGGGGTAGGCGTGGGCAACGTGGTTCTTGCTGCGGTTTACAGAATATACGATTGGCTCAAAGCGTAACTTTTTGATTTCTCATTGTATTACAGCGCTATTTCTTCTAGGCAAGTTATCCTTTACGTGCTTTTTCGAGTTGACATAGCATTTCAAACATGACTTTGGCGGCTGCAATCGCCGAGATACCTTGGTCGTAGACGGGCGCGATTTCCACGCAGTCGAAACCGACGACCCGTTTGTCACATAGAGCGCACACGATGTCGAGAAGCTTACTAGTGCTGATGCCATCTGCTTCGGGGTTCTGCACGGCTGGTGCGTAAGCTGGGTCTAAGATGTCCATGTCCACTGAAAGGTAAATGTTCTCGTATGGCTCAAGCTTATGTTTAAGTTGCGCTATGACGCCTTCTGCGCCTTCCTGTCTAATCTGCTGTGAAGTGAAGAACTCTATACCCGCCTTCCTCGCGTACGCAAGTTCTTCTTTGCATACAGAACGGGTGCCGACTTCAATGATTTTTGCTGGCTTCACTTCTTCGTTGATGAGTCGCATAAACGTAGTGTGGCTAAGTTTCAAACCTGAATATTCTTTGCGCAGGTCCAAGTGGGCGTCGAAGCTCACAACGGCTGTTTTTTTGGCTTTCTCGCCGAAGCCCTTCAGGATGCCCAACGTGATGGTGTGTTCTCCGCCGATGGCTATAGGCATTTTTCCTGCAACGACGATTTCTTCAACTACGAGTTTAGTCATGTCCATAGTTTTCTTTGGGTCCGTGCTCACATACAAATCGCCCGCGTCATGCAGCGGCAAATCTTCCACATCTATGCCTGCGCGGAAACTGAACGACTCAATATTCAGTGAGGCTTGGCGGACGGCGTTTGGCATGAACCGTGCACCCGTGCGGTAAGTGCTTGTGGCGTCGAAGGGCACGCCGAAAACCACGTACCTCGCCTTGTCGAAAGGCTTCTGTATACCGCCAAAAACATTCTGTTGAGACGCAAATAGTTCAAGGTAACTCATGTCTAATTCAATCCTGATTGGCTATTAGGCTACTCATCCGCTGGGTGCTCTAAAACTTTTTTACTGCCACAACACTTTACAGTTTTTCAACATGCTATTGACGCGGAAAAACGCGAATAGCGACCTACCCCCCTTAGAGATTCCGCGTTCACCTACCCCCTCCCCCCTTTTCTGCATACTATTGCTAATAGGATACAAATATGCCCCGTTTTAGGATTGAAACCTGACTGAGTTACTCGGATTTTAGAAAGGAGCTGACTTGTCAAATATTCGCGTGCCTGTTTCTGAGATTATGCCCGAATATAGATTAGCGAATTCGACTACATTGTTGTAGCTACTTTTTCAGTACACAGGATTTTCGTAACGAGTTCTTTTCCCAAGTTCTTCGATGCATCCAAAACTTCTATCCCTATTATGCGTCCGTTCTTGTCAAGGTCAAGAATCACGTTTTCCGCAAGCTCCTCGCTGAGGTCATATTTGCCTTTTCTCACTTGGATGTACATGGCATCAGCTTTCTGATCATATTCTACTTGCACCATGAACTTCAAGGTCTCCTTGTCCAATAAACTGTGACCACGATTATTTTATCATTGCTCTTTTCGCAGATTACTTTGAGGTATTTGTCCCCATATTTTTTAACTGCGATAAACCTATCCAGCCGCGATGGAACAGTAAAATAAGGATGCAAGACCGTATCTTCCACGTCATGTTTCAAAATCTTCCTTTGTATAATACGTG
>JBGOXQ010000185.1:0-4793 GCA_041479225.1 Bathyarchaeia archaeon | reverse complement strand
CTTTTAGAGGTTTCTTTCATTGTTTCAGACTGTTTTTTGAAAAGAACCTGAATTTAGTCAGAAATGGTTTGTAATGCTTCTAGCAGAAGATGAGGTTAAAAGTGATGCTTCTAGCAGAAGATTTTATATGCTTCTAGCATGGGAAAAACGTGTTTTTTGGTTTCTGCGCTTTTAACCCCACTTTTAACCCCATTCTTAACCCTTTTCCCATGCTTTTTACATGCCTTTAACTATGCCAGCGTTAGGAACGCGACACCATAGTAGAAGTAAGGGTAATTTGTTTCTTCGACGACTGGATAAGAAGTTTGCAGACTCAAGGAACCGGTGTAGTTTGGCAGAGTCACAATTTCGCCGTTGCCAGAGGAATTTCGGACCAGTGTTTCTTTTCCCAGATTTGTGATTGTGGTTTCGTAAAGTGCAAAACCGTTTCCAAGCAAGTATCCCTGTTCCCTAGGTGACACCAATGGCACCTTAATCGTATAGCTCAATGCAGTTCCATTTTCAGAATACCATGGTCCACTCCATGTCTCGTTGTAAATTAGAAGCGGAAGCTCTTGGACATTTGGTCCAGGTGGTCCTTCAAAGTCGATATTCTCTATAAGTTGAATATGAAGTGTCACGTTTGTGTATGCGACATCAATCTGGAAGAACGTCTGATAATGGGTCGTCAAAGTATCCGAGGGAAAGTGTCGAACATTAATCGAATCTGTGCTTCTTATGGTGGCGCTTGGCTGAATAATCAGTGCGTCCCTCCTGTCTAACGAACCTGAAGCACCGAGACGGTAAGTTGAAACGTAATTCACGTTCAACAACAATATGCCTGCCAAGAGAAGCGCTATGACTGAAATTAGTTTACCCCATCGAGTGATTCTTCGTCTTGAACTCTGAAGACCCTCAGTTTCTCTCCGGTCAGTTTTCGTTTCTTCAACGCCACTCATCAATCCCAAAGACGCTTTGCCAAACTCCGACAGCCTATACTTTCCATCACCCGTCTTTGCCAGAAGCTCACCTAAACTTTCAAGGTAGTAATTCAGATGCCCCGTGTCCAAATCCAGTTTTGTCAGCATCTGGGTGTATGTGAGTTCTTCTTCACTCAGCATCCTGAGTATTCTTCGCCTAACGGGATGCTTTAATGCTGAAAAAATCACCGAATATGTTTCGTCATCATTCTTTCCTGACATGACTTACATCATTGCCACTTGAGAGGTGCTGTTTGAATTAAAGGTTTTTTGAAAAGAAAACCTTCCAAAAAACATTGGATAAAATGTTGACTGAATTACAAGCTGTCTTTCAAAGCCGCGAAGTCTTCTAAAAACCTTTTCCGCATTTTTGTGAAACGTATAGCCGCCGAAGGATGCACGGTTTCAATGTAAGTTACGCCGCCCACACGTGTAGCTTGCCAAGCAACTTTTCCCATTAACACAACTATTCGCGGTTTAATCAATTTGATCTGCTCTGTCAAATACGGTGCGCATGCCTCGATTTCATCTGGTAAGGGCTTCCTGTTCTGTGGGCTGGTGTGTTTGACGATGTTTGTTATGAACACTTCTTCGCGTTTAATGCCATTCGCCTCTAGGACTTTGTTGAGGAATTTGCCTGCTCTGCCCACGAAGGGTCTGCCTGTTTTGTCTTCTTCTGCGCCTGGATTCTGTCCAACAAGCATGATCTGAGCGTTTAGTGGTCCCTCCCCGAGAACTGCCTGTTTTGCGTCCTTCCACAGTCTGCATTTTCTGCAATGCATTATCTGTTCGTTCAAATCTGCTTGAAACAAACCTGAGTCAACCTTGTTGGTGTACATTTACAGTCACAAGGATTTATGAGAATCGTTCTTCTTACTGTGCGAAACGTATTCGCTCGTTCATTAAGCAAACTTGAGTAGGAGGAAAAAACTATCTCAATAGTGATCAGTCCACGAATGCTTAATTTCCTGCTTAGGTTAGCGTTCGCTTTCGAACCCTTAGCGCCAACCGTTATTTCCTACTTCTTGGCGCGAACTCTGCGTGATTGGAAACAACATGGACTAATCAACGACTACAAAACCCGTACCAAACGACTGGGCAAGTTCCACTACAAAGTCACATTGGATATTGACGTTAACGAAAAACAGGTTCACCACTTTTTTGCTCACGTATTACCCAAGCGTTCCAAAGCGTTAGGGAGGTGGTTGAATGGTTGAAGAGAAGAAAGGCAAAATCAAAGTCACCCTTGAAGTAGAGCTCAATGAGGAACTCATGGTCGTCATTAAGGACGGCATATCTAAGATGCACTGGAAGATGCCTGAGATGATGAAGCGCAGCGAAGAAGAGAAAAAGTAGCAACTTTGCAATCTCCGTTATCCCCATTCTTCATTTTATTCACCCTTTAAAGCTGCAAAACCAATTTAGAAACATTTATACACTAACCAACAAAGCTTCACTAAGGTGAAGCCATGAAATTTTTAATCATCCAAAAAGTCAAACGAGAAATTCCACTTGAAAAGTGGGCGAAACTCCTTCCCCTGCAATTCAAATACTTTGACCAACTTGAAAAACAGAAAATCCTTGAAGTCACCTATCACCTTATTGGGCAGCAGGGCAGTATGCTCGTTGTAAACGTTGATTCAGACGAGGCTTTGTCCCGAGTCATCGGCGAAGACCCCATGTTCTTTCACCTTGACCGCGAAATCTACCCGCTAACCACCCGCGAAAACCACGAAAAACAAATCAAAAAGATAATCCAGTAGCCAAAGTAGGATTCTTTATGGCATGCCACGGAAGCTTCTCCCTTGACGAAGCCACAAGACGAAGCTGGTACAATCCAGAAGCAATCCTGAAAGCCACGGGCGCGGGAAAGGGCACGGTTTTCGCGGACATAGGATGCGGAGAAGGCTTCTTCACCCTTCTCGCTGCGCAATTGGTAGGCGAAACGGGGAAAATCTACGCGGTAGATGTGGATGCCTCAGCCATCGAGAATCTAAAACGCAAAGCGGCAGAAAAAGGCTTGAAAAACATTCATGCCGTAGCGGGAAAAGCCGAAGACACTATTTTCTGCGAGAAATGCGCCGACATCGTCTTCTACAGCATGGACCTACATGACTTCAACAACCCCGCAAAAGTCCTGCGAAACGCCAAGCGAATGCTGAAACCTTCAGGGTTGCTTGTGGATTTGGACTGGAAGAAACTGGAAATGTCCTTCGGTCCACCAGAGCGCATACGGTTCAGCGAGCAGCAAGCCCAAAACCTCATGGAGCAGGCAGACTTTAAAGTGGAAAGCGTGAAAGAAGCGGGACGCTACCACTACGTTATAACGGCAAAGCCTTCACATTGAAAAGCTATTCTTACTCCGCGGAAGCATAGAGTTCCATCAAGTCGCGTTTGAATCTGTCTGGCTGCATAACATACGCCGAGTGACCCGCACCTTCGTAAGTGATGAGCTTCGCGTTGGGCAACGTATTGCTTAGGGTGCGCATTTCTTCTCCTGAGATGATGTTGTCTTCGGAGCCCCAGATTATCCGAACTGGAAAGCTGAACTTGCGGTACGCCTGGATAAGCGTTTCTTCCTGCATCGCCTTCGATGGGGCAATAAGCAGCATACCTTTAACTGGATACTGAGCCGCATACTTCAGCGCTATGTGCCCGCCTAAGCTGGCTCCAACTAGAATAGGTACAATGGAACCGAAATTGCTTTCAAAGGCGTCCCTCGCCACGGCAACGTTGGCTTCGGGGTCGCGGGTTTTGGGTTGGCACTCGCTCTTCAACCCGTAAGGCATATCCAACGCCAAGAAAGGAATATGTTTCTCCGTTAGCAGTGTAGTGACGCTGAGGCGTTGCCAAAGGCTGCTCGTGTACGAAAACCCATGCAGGAACACAACTGGGACGCCTGCGGCATGGTGGACTATGGCTTTGCACTTGTGGTTGGCTGCGTTCAAGGTTTTCTCCGACAAACCATCAATCTCCCTAACTCAAGGAAAGAAAAAGCTACTTATAACAATATTTTCTCGAACTGTCAGAAACAATTTTAGTGAAAGGCAAATAAAACGGCTAAAAAGCAGAAAAGAATAATAGAGTTCCATGACACATGGATTTATGGTGTTTTTACGCAAATCAAAGTTGGAGACAAAGCGCCCGATTTCACGTTACCCTCACAAATAGGCGACAATGTAACGCTTTCAGAGTATTTTGGCAAAAAGAACGTGGTTCTCTACTTCTACCCAAAAGACGAAACCACAGGCTGCACGCGGGAAGCTTGCACTTTCAGAGACAGCTACGAAGTCTTCACCAGTTTAGGGGCAGAAGTGCTGGGCGTAAGCGGGCAAAGCGTTGAATCCCATAAGTCCTTCGCAACTCACCACGGACTGCAATTCATATTGCTAAGCGATATGGATAATAAAGTCCGCCAGTTGTACGGCGCTACCTCATCATTAGGCTTTATTCCGGGCAGAGTCACATTCATTATTGACAAGAAAGGTATCGTGCGGCATGTATTTTCTTCTCAACTGCAATTTGAAAAACACATCCAAGAAGCTCTAAGCATACTGAAGACGCTCGCAGAAGAAGAACGCAATCAAAAGGGGTAATTCAGCATTGCTTACGGTTCATAACAACTTAACCCAGAAAACCGAGACCTTCGAACCTCTCGAAGACATGACAGTTAAGATGTACACTTGTGGGCCCTCCACGTACCAGCGAAGCCACATAGGTAACTACCGCACGTTCCTCTTCGAAGACATCCTGCAGCGATACCTGGAATACTCAGGCTACAAAGTCACGCGTCTAATCACGCTGACGAACGTAGAAGACAAAGCCATAAAGCAG
>JBGOXQ010000184.1:0-4802 GCA_041479225.1 Bathyarchaeia archaeon | reverse complement strand
ATGCCAACTTCTACATAGGGAATAAAGTTGTTCTGGTTCCTGTTTTCGGTCATAAAAATGATAAGTTAGCATTATCCGTTATTCAAGAGTTTTTCCCAGACCGGAGCGTGGCGGGAGTCTACTGTGTTAATTTGGTGTTTGGTTTGGGGGCAATCCACTGCATTACGCAGCAGCAACCGAGCGCACAATTTTGAGTGTGTCTTGATTTAAAATGATGGTTGCCAATTTAATCGCTGTCGCTTAGAATCAGCTAAACTAATTTCACGGGAATAATAGCAATTTAAAATTTGGAATTGGACAAAAAACTTAATACCGAATCCACAGATACGAGCTGGTATGTCAAGAATCTTCGGCGATGTCCATAAGATGATTATGCGTTTGGTTGCGCTTAACGCCATCTTCGATGTCATATCCATCCCCTTCTGGGTTTACCTGCCCAGTCTACAGAATGCGCAGTCACAATCCATCTTAACCGTTGACCCTTCAACAGCCATCATGAACGCTGCCGTTGCCGCAGCATGGTTTGCGGTAGCTTTCTACGGCATAATGAAGTGGCAGAAGTGGGGTCCTATCTTGGCAATTGCGATCACGCTGGCTCAGCGGGTGATTGGTTTCTTCATGTTCCAGTTGAACGTGGGAATAGCCGCTGAAATTGTTTGGAGTACACTGATAATCTACTTTGCCTATCGGGCACTGAAGCAGCCGCGGCAGCCAAAACTTGAAACACCCCGAGAAGAGTAACACATTTGGCATTCATCACATTGATTGGAGGGGTACTCGCTGGGTTTGTACGGCATGCGCTCAGGCAAAGACACCGTTTTGTTCCGCTTAGCAAGCGTAGCTCATAACTTTGGGTTCACGCCGAACAAGATGACGGCATTTGGACTCTGTTTCGGCTTGGCAAGCGGCGTATTTTTCGCATATAGAGCTGTGGCGTTTGCGTTTGCTTTTGGATTTCTCAGCGTTTTTTGCGATGTACTTGACGGCACCATCGCGCGGAAGTGCCACATGGAAACGAAGTTCGGGCTTGTGTTTGACTCTGTCTCAGACCGAATAAGTGAATTAGCGGTGGTACTGGGAGCATTAGCAAGTGGAATAATCGAACCCCTCGGAGTAATCGCCATAGTTGGTTCAACGTCGCTTTTCGCCTTCCGCACGTTAAGCTACAATCGCGGATTGAAAACTGATTACGTGCTGTTTGGCCGCGTTGAACGTCTATTGTGCATTCTGTTTGGACTTGTGGTGCCTGTTGCTTCGGTGAGCACCCTCTGCTTTGTGGTAGCTGGAGGATTCGGTTTAGTTTCGTCCTTCCAGATAGCGATTTGTCTTTGGCGGCAAAGTTTTCAATTGAAGACTATGTAGGACAAGCTGCATTGTTCTTTCTCAAAAAGCAATCCGCGGCATTAATGCTCTGCTATGGCTTGATATCTTGGACAAGTTCCATCAAACCCGCCATGCTTACTGAATAGTTTAACATCGACGACTGGTACGACGTGTCCATTTGCGTTGTGTACTTGATTTGGCGGCAAGTCCCATATTCCATGTACATTTGACCGCTGAAAGTTAGACTCGGTACACCTACCGCAGTATTGCTAGCGACGTTTGCTGGCAGGTTAGCGTGGAAGGTTAAGTTGTTGCACACCATGTCTACTCTGAAAACCCTATATGACCCAGCAGGAACCGTGATGTCCTCGAAGCCAACAAAAGTCATCGTCAAATCACCTGTAAAGCTTGTGCTGGAATTTCCTGTAGTTGGTGATGGGAAAGGAACGGTCCAAGAATCGCCTACCTTGACCTCTGGCCTGTTCAGCAACTCCGTAAGGAAGGGATTGCTGCTCACGTTGGATAATGATGCTGGCGCATTTGGAATGAGGTAGGTGGAGTAGCCAGTTTTGCTTACTTTTTCGAGGATTGATGTAGAAAGCGATTTCTGACTGAGCGGAATAGTCATTGTGTGATTCAGAGTATAGTATTCCCCGTCAAAACCTACAACCTCTACGGTAGAGTTCATTTCAATGATGGTGTTGTTCTGCGGCGGCACCGATAAAGACGTGGATGATGCAGCGCTATACGATTGGTACGTCATTGTTTCGTTTTGGTTGTACATCATCTTCTCGCCCACAATATAGTTCACAGTGAGCGGGATTGTTGCTGCTCCTTGGGGAAGCATCAGAGCCGCTACAACAACTGCTATGGCAATAACAGCGGCTATGGTAACGTAAAGTCGCTTTCCAAACCTCTTCTTAGAGGAAACATGCGGTGATGTTGGGTCTGGTGTGGAGGGAACAGAATACTCTTTGTTAAACATTTAATTGTCCTCTGAGACCTTTGATAGGTGTATTCAGGTATTTTAAATTTTTTGAGAAAAATTTAGTTAGGTAAACGTAGACGTAAAGTTAAGGTGGTTGTCATGAACTTGGGGCTGGCGGTGGTGCCCTCTTCAGAAGACTCTTCACCGCGTCAGCCAAGGCAGTGCATGCAGCTTGCCTAGCTTGCACGGAGCTGTCGGTCTCGGAGTTTTCGGTTTCTTTCTCCAGCGCCTGCACCTTCTCGATAGCGGCTTGCTTTTGTTTCTCGTATTCGTCGTGAAGCTTTTCTTGTTCCACCGTGAAATTCTGCGACGCTAACTCTCGCTCTTTCTTCGCGGCGTTGAGTTTTGGAGTTATTTCTTCTTCTTTTTTGGCTTTGGCTTTCTTTGTGAACCCGAAGAAACTTGTTTTCATCTGCTTTGTGTGTTCAAGTTCTTCTTCGAGGTCATGGACATTTTTTGTTAAGCGTCCGATTTCGCTGTTTCTTTTCTGCCCATTCGCCCTTACTTGAGCCGCATATTCGGCGTCCAAGTCTGCAATATGGTGATTCTCATCTGTGAGAGCCTTGACAAACTCTTCCACGGCAATTTCTCTGATTCTTTTTTCGGCAAGCTCCCGCTCCACATCCATCAAAATTTGCGTGCGTTCCTTCACATACGCTTCGTCTGTGGCTACGGCGGGGTTTGACTCAAACTCGGCAAGGACTTCTCGAAGGTTCACAAGCCAATCGTCGAAGTACTGTCGGAAAGGGGAAATGGCAAATATCTGGGTGCCCAAGCCGTGGAGGCTGTTAATAGTCTTATCCAAAATCTCCTGCGAAGACGGAACGGGAGTTTCTTCTATATATTTTCCGCCTGACTTGCGTTTCTCTGCCTTTGACTTGGCTTTTTCGTGCTGTGACTTCTGGAACTTTTCCCCAGAGCCGCGACGTGAACCACTTTGCGTTCGGTAGCCCATAGCAAAACTTCTGCGTCAAGATATATTTAAACGTGATACAATAGGGCAGTCTACAACTATTGCGGCTACGCAGTGCGTTTGATGAAGGACGCAGATAGCCATCATATTTGAACCTAATAGCAATAATATGCAGAAAAGGGGGGAGGGGGTAGGTCACCGCAAGCTGAAGCCAAATAAACTAAGGGGTAGAGTGCTATTCGCGTTTTCCGAGGTCAATTGCATGCTGGAAAGCTGTTGAGAACAAGGAAGGCAGCAAGCTTGGTCACCCAAGATTTTTAAAGTAAAAGCCGAGATAGTTAGTTGTGCAGAGGGTGGATGAGTAGCAGGATTGGCAGTTCCAGATTCAAGGAGACACACATGAATAAACTGTCCAAATTAGTCTTGGTACCTGCTATCATCGTTTTGGCATCTCTGATTTTGTCGGCAAACCCTCACTTAAACCGGGAAGCTTATGGTTTTAACGCTTCACCTGATAAGCCTCTTCCATGTTACGGACCCTGCATAACGGCGAACATAAGCAGAACCCAACTCACTATAGGCGAAAACGTCACCATAATGGGACAAATTTGTCCACCCGCAAATAACATTACCATACGTGTGACCTTCACCAGACCAGACTACACGTGGATAGACCAAAACGTAATCCCTGACAACCAAACGGGCTTATTCAATGTAACCCAAACTCTTGACATGGCAGGATTCTGGAACATATTCCCCATTTACGGACACATCAGCGACAGACTCTACGCCAACGTCACAGACCCCAATCCAAACGCTCCAGTCATTGTACCGCGACCGCTGCCACCGTTCAAAACCAACTACACCGTGCTTGCTGCAGGCGCAGTTGCCATAACCATCGGAATAGCGGCAGCATTCACGGGAACGAGGAATAAAACCAGAAAAATCAGTTCTCTGCGCTTATTCGTGCAGGTAGGGCTGGTTTTCATACTTTTCTTCGGCGTATTCATTGACCACCAAAACATTCCCGTCCCAGCCGAACAAATAGCCCCACACGAATTCTTAATCGGCACAACTTCCCTTGGACCCATGCCAGACGGCTTGCCCCTCCCAGCCCTCATATGCTTTTATCCGTGTGGAAGAACTTTCACCTGCCCACTTTGGCAAATGCAGACCTACATCTACCCCTTCTGGAATGTTGGACGCGGGTGGGGAACCGATTACATTATGTCAGGCGCAGAACGCCTAGCCATCGTCGTCGGCATCGTGATTTTGCTTTCTGTTCTGCTGGGTAGATTCTGGTGTGGCTGGATTTGTCCGTTCGGTTTGTACGTGGATTTGATGAGCAGGCTCAGGAAAGCAGTTAAGATTAAGCATAGGAATTTTTCGCCAGACTTCAATGCGAAATTTCACCAACTCAGCTACGTGATTTTGGCGTTGATGCTGATTCTCAGCGTGCTTTTCGGTGCGGAAGCCATAGCTGGCACACTGCTGGTGCCTGGAAGCCAGAACGGGGGATTCGTTTACCAGTATGCTTCTGCACCATTCTGCCAAGTTTGCCCCATGAAACCATTGTGT
>JBGOXQ010000183.1:0-4849 GCA_041479225.1 Bathyarchaeia archaeon | reverse complement strand
CGGACGCTCGCTGCCTGAATCGTTGGTCCATCTGCAATTGGGTCTGAGAATGGAAGCCCAAGCTCCAAAATGTCTACTCCGCCCTTGATTAAAGCTTCAGCGATTTTCGGCGTAAGTTGCGGTTCAGGATCTCCCGCGGTAATGTAGCCTATGAGTGCTCCGTTATTATCTGCTTTGAGCTTTTCGAAAACCTTAGCTATCGCATTCATATTTTTACCCCCAAATAGTCAGCTACGGTTTCGACATCCTTGTCTCCTCGACCAGACAAAGTCACAACTATAGCGGCATCCTTATTCATCCAATTAGCCAATTTCATGGCGAACGCAACAGCATGCGCGGATTCCAGAGCAGGGATGATACCTTCTTCTGTTGACAAAGCAAGAAAAGCCTCAACGGCTTCTTTGTCTGTAGCGGAAACGTACTCCGCCCTCCGCAGAGCCTTCAAGAACGAATGCTCAGGACCCACGCCAGGGTAATCCAAGCCTGCGCTGATACTGTGCGTGTTCTCGATTTGCCCATCTGAGTCTTGAAGAACGTATGTTAGCATACCATGGAAGACGCCTTCTGCTCCCGCGCCAAGAGATGCCGCGTGCTTGCCCGACCTGATCCCTTGACCCGCAGCTTCGACACCGTACAACTTGACGCCCGCATCGTCTTCGAACGGATAGAACGTTCCTAAAGCGTTGCTTCCGCCTCCAACACAAGCAACCAAGGCGTCGGGAAGACGCTTTTCTTTCAGCCTGAATTGTTCTTTAAGTTCTGTGCCGATGACGCTTTGAAAGTCACGGACAATCATCGGGTACGGATGCGGACCCACAACTGAACCTATCAGGTAGTATGTGTTTTCGAGGTTAGTTACCCAGTCTCTGAACGCCTCGTTGATGGCGTCTTTCAAGGTTTTGCTGCCCGTTTCCACAGGATGCACTTCCGCGCCGAGCAGTTTCATCCTGAAAACGTTGAGCTTCTGCCGAGCGATGTCGTCAACACCCATGTATACTTCAGCTTTTAGATCCAACGCCGCACACGCCATGGCCGTTGCCACACCATGCTGTCCGGCGCCTGTTTCCGCGATAATGCGTTTCTTTCCCATACGCTTCGCAAGGAGAGCCTGTCCGATGGTGTTGTTGATTTTGTGTGCTCCCCCATGCGCAAGGTCTTCCCTTTTCAGGAAAACTTTTGCGCCGCCTGCTTTTCGGGTAAGGTTTTCTGCGAAATAAAGCGATGTAGGTCTGCCTACGTATTCGCTGAGGTAATATGCAAGTTCCTCTTTGAAGCCCTTATCTTTTTTTGCCTCTTCGTACGCTGCTTCCAACTCGTTCACGGCAGCCATTAGCACTTCTGGAACGAAGCGTCCACCGTACTTCCCGTATTTTCCGTCAACCGGGTATGCGCTTATTTTCTTCATGTTCTCAGTTCCCTCAAGATTGTGTCTCCGCATTTTAGCCGATTTTCATCCGATAGCGGGTTCACTAACTCTTTGACTTTCTCTTCCATATTATTCGACATCATAACGGCTGAACCGATAAGAAACGCGTCTGCCCCGCAACTGCTTAGAAAACGTACATCAGCAGCAGTGCCGATTCCACTTTCGCTAACTATTAGTTTGCCTTCAGGCGGGTTCTTCATCAGGATTTGCTTGGTGACGTTCAGGTCTACCTTCAACGTGCCGAGGTCGCGGTTGTTGATTCCCACCAAATCCGCATCACTGCTTAAGGCGCGGCGAAACTCACTCTCATTATGAGTTTCCAACAGGACTTCAAGGTTTCTCACATGCGCATCGGCAATCATCTCACCCACGCCTTGCTGGCAGAGACCTCGGTCAAACAGCGCTTGAATCAGAAGCACTGCGTTGGCGCCTCTTCTTGACGCCGCAGCCAGCTGGAGGGGGCTTACAACTATGTCTTTCATGAGAATCGGCAGCTTCACAGCGCCACGCACTTCACCGAGGTTGCTGAGAGAACCGTTGAAGTGTTTGGGCTCAGTCAATACAGAAATGCCCACTGCGCCGCCGTTAGCCATGGCTTCGGCGACTTTTTCCGCTTCAACAATCTGCCTTATTATGCCTGCTGATGGTGAGGCAGCTTTGATTTCTGTGATTACCGCGGCCCTCTTTCCGTAGGCGTTTGTCGCTCTAATTGCCGATTTCAAACTTGCCTTGACTATATGTGCCTTTTTTGGAGACTCGTAGTAACCGCTGGCAACCGTTGCTTTCGCATCCCGCGCCAGTACATCCAGAAAGTCAGGCATGCTTCTCCAACTCCTCCAGTTTAGATGCATCCCCGCCAGACAATTTAACCAGCAGTTTGAGTTTCTCGTAGGCTGCTCCGCTCTCGATTGAATCCCGCGCCAGCTGCATGGCGTAGAGGAAGTCTTCGGCTTTTCCGCCCACGGTGATTCCCGCTGCGCTGTTAACAAGAACCAAGTCTTTCTTCGGGTCGCTGGACGCACTGTGGCTGTTTAGGATTCTGAAGAGCGTCTCCGCATTCTCTTCTGGTGATGCACCTTTAACCTCTTCGAACGTTGCCTGCTTAACCCCGAAGTCATCGGGACTGACTTCGAATGTGGCAACCTCGCCCTCTCTTAACCACGAAACAGATGTCTCCCCAACTGTAGATATTTCGTCAAGTCCGTCTAAGCCGTGGACAACCATTGCCTCTTCACATCCGAGACTCTCCAGCGCATAAGCTAGCGGAACAGTCAGCTTCGCATCATAAACGCCGAGCAACTGTGCGTTTGCACACGCTGGATTTGTTAAAGGACCAAGCAGGTTGAATATTGTCCTTATACCCAGTTCTTTGCGTGGAGCCGCAGCAAACTTCATGGCTGGGTGAAATGCGGGAGCAAACATGAAGCCTATGCCCACCTGCTCAATAGCTTTCTCCACTGCTTCGGGCTCCACATTCAGGTTGACACCGAGCCTTTCCAGAACGTCAGCGCTTCCGCATTGGCTTGTGATGCCTCGGTTTCCATGCTTCGCTATGGGCACGCCAGCGCCTGCAACTACGAAAGCCGCCGCGGTGCTGACGTTGAACGTTTTAAGTCTGTCGCCGCCCGTTCCGCAAGTATCTACTAAGCGACCGGCCACGTGTGGATGAATTTGACGGCAGTATTCCCGCAAGACTTGGGCTAATGCCACGATTTCCTTCACTGTTTCCCCCTTCATCCGCAGCGCCGTCAAGAACGCAGCAGTTTGCGCATCCGTAGCAGCGCCAGACATGATTTCCCGCATTGTCTCCTGCGACTCAGCCACATCAAGGTTGGTTCCTTCGACAAGTTTCTGTATGCTTTCCCGAATCATGGCTTAGCGCTCCAAGAAGTTTTTCAAAATAAGCTTTCCATCCTCGCAAAGTATGGATTCAGGATGAAATTGCACGCCTTCAATCGGGAAATTCACATGCCGAACGCTCATGACTTCTCCGTCGTCCACTGATACGGCCGTGACTTCTAGGCATGCGGGTATGGATGGCTTGTCTCCTGCAAGCGAATGGTACCGCGTTGCGGTGAAAGGGTTCTGAACGCCGCGGAAAATGCCTTGCCCGTCGTGCTTTATCTGGCTTGTTTTCCCATGCATCAGCCGCTTCGCGGCGACGACTTTGCCGCCGAACGTGCTAATTATTCCTTGATGCCCCAGACAAACGCCTAATGTGGGGACTTGGGGGCTGACTTGCTGCAGGATTTGTTTGCAGACACCGAAATAGTGTTCGTCTTCTGGGTTGCCTGGACCTGGCGAAAGCACTATCCTGTCGGGTTTGAGCGCTTTGACTTGTTGAAGGGTAACTTGGTCATTTCGGTAAACTATAGTTTCGGGTCCCATTTCCCCGATGTACTGCACGAGGTTGTAGACGAAAGAATCGTAATTATCAATTACTAAAACTTTCATGCTGTTACTCCTCCTGACAGCTGAAGCGCTTTCATCAACGCGCCTGCTTTGTGCTCGGTTTCCATCCACTCTCTTTCGGGAACGGAATCAGCCACTATGCCCGCGCCTACTTGAATGTGGGCTTGGTTGTTCTCTGCGAACAGGGTGCGGATGGTTATGGCGAAATCCGCGTTGCCATTAAAAGAGAAGTAGCCAACAGCTCCAGCGTAGGGTCCACGGCGATTAGGCTCAAGCTCCTCAATTATCTCCATAGCTCGCGGCTTAGGCGCTCCAGAAACCGTGCCAGCGGGAAAAACCGCGCGCAGTCCGTCGTAGCTTTCGTAGTTGTCTCTGAGGTCGCCGACCACCCGCGAAACGATGTGCTGTACGTGACTGTAACGGTGAACCTGCATGAATTCGGGAACGCGGACGCTCCCATACTTGGCTACTTTGCCCACATCGTTTCTCGCTAAATCAACAAGCATCACATGCTCCGCGCGTTCTTTCGGATCAGAAAGCAACTCCTTCGCCAATCGCCTGTTCTCCGCGGAGTCTTTCGCGCTGGGTCTCGTGCCCGCAATTGGGTAAGTTTCAACAGTGCGGTTTTCAACTCTGACAAGCATTTCGGGGCTGGAGCCGACGATTTGCCTGCCGCCTGCTTTGATGAAGTACATGTAAGGCGACGGGTTAACAATTCTCAGCGCCTTGTAGAATGCGGTTAGGTCGCCTTGGACGTGGAAGTCGAAGCGTTTGGAGAGGACAACTTGGAAGATGTCGCCCATCCTTACGTATTCTTTTGCTTTCTCTACCGCCGTTTCGTAGCCTTCTTGGGTTATGTTCGTTTTCGGCTGACTAAATGACAGCGTCTCGGGTTCGGCGGGTTGTTTGATGAGTTTTTCGATTTCTGGGAAGCGATTCTCGTTGAAATAGTAGTAGTGTGCCCGTTTTTGCTTGTGGTCAAATACGATGCCGTCGTCGAAGAAGCCCATT
>JBGOXQ010000182.1:0-4852 GCA_041479225.1 Bathyarchaeia archaeon | reverse complement strand
TGTTTTTGAGCGGTTTCTTTGCTTTCCTCAAAAACTTTCTGAAATCTCTTGGTAGTTTTCTCCAGCAGTTCTAACACTTCATCCAAACCTTAAATCCCCTCGTATGGTGTTTCTACATGTAAACAAGCAGTATTTCACGTTTTCCATCGCAGAAAATTTCGGTTTTACAACGGAAGTAAACGGTTGTGCAGCTGTTCTGCACGAGACCTTTTTTCTTCACGGAGAATTATAACGACCACTCAACAATCCGCAACCACAGGTCAGTTATTGCGGTTTGTCATCAGAACGAAAAAGCCTCTTCTCATGCTGTGAACGAGACTTAAACCCTCGCGTATTGCGGTAACCCATGTTGCGTTGCCGCTCCAAATTCAGAATCCTCGCATAAAGCTTGGACACTTTCGTCTTTGAAGGCACTTTCGGCTTAATTGGATGCACAGGCACAGGCGTAAAAGGCTTCGAAATCTCAAGGCTTGCCTTTCGTCGGCGACCCCTCACTCTGGGCAACTCTCGCACTTTCCTGAAGTAAACCCAGCCGTCTTTCAGGTTGACTTCCTGCACTTCCCACCCCGCATCCAACCAAGCCTTCGCATGGGCAGATGACGCCGCATTGCTCCACCAAGCTTCATTCCTATACGCTTCTATGGGCAAGTTGCTGCCAATCAAGCCATCTATCCGCGCAAAAGTCAACTTAACCATACTGGTGAAGGCAGCTCGGAACTTCAAGTGCTTCGTTAAGTCTTCGTATTTTGAGGTAACTCGCGGCGAAACCACCCTGCGAGCACAATTCAAACACAACATCGCCGTTGGGTCGCCTGTGGCAACGTCAGGCACCATGCAATCTCGGCAGTACAGTTTCTTGCAGCGTTCACACTTCCTTAAACGATAGCTAGAGAGAACTCGTTTGCAGATGCCACATTCGTCTTTGAAAGCAACCACACTCACAAGAGCGCTTTGCCGAAGCGTTATCCATCAGTACCAAGCGAAGCGACGAGATATTAAGTTATGTTCCCAATCCACCGCATTTTCTCATTCCATTTGTTCAGAGGGGATGAATTCGGCTTTGTCGTACTCTCAAACGTTTGAGTGCCTCATAGGCAAACGTCAAAGTAATTGTGAAAGATTAGCCTTTAACGACTGCTATCGGAACCAGCCTCGCAACCTTCGTCGCAATCCCCACCTTATCACTAACATCAGCCACAACATCCACGTTCTTGTACGCGAAATCAGCTTCTTCAGCCAAAACCATCGTGCTCGCCGCACGCACAACAATGCCGCGCTTCTCCAAAGCGGTTTTAATGTCGCCACCCCAAGCCCTCCGCTTCGCCGCTGACCTACTCATCATGCGTCCTGCGCCGTGGGCAGTTGAGCCGAAGGTTAAATCCATAGCTTTCTCCGTGCCCACCAGCACCCATGAACTTGTGCCCATGCTGCCTGGAATAAGCACGGGTTGTCCTTTGCTGCGGTAATCTTGCGGCAGTTCTTCGCGTCCCGCGGGGAATGCTCGCGTGGCGCCTTTTCGGTGAACCCAAACTTTCTTGTTTACTTTGTTAATTTTGTGGGTTTCCACTTTGGCGATGTTGTGGGCAACGTCATAGACGAGTCCTAAGCCGAATTTCTCAGGGTCCTCATGGTAGACTTGTTGGAAACTCTGGCGGACCCAGTGCATGATTGCTTGGCGGTTGCAGAACGCATAGTTTACGGCGCATGCCATGGCTTGGATGTAGTCTTTTGCTTCAGGGCTGTTTCCTGGCGCGCAGGCAAGTTCCCTATCTGGCAGCGAAATCTTGTACTTCTGCACCGCATGCTCCATCACACGCAGATAGTCGCTGCAAACCTGATGCCCGTAGCCTCGGCTGCCACAGTGAATCATCACCGTAACTTGGCCTTCTTCGCGGATACCGAAAACTTTGGCGGTTTCAGGATTGAAGATTTTATCCACTTTCTGGATTTCCAGAAAATGGTTACCTGAACCCAGCGTGCCGATTTGGGTTAAGCCTCGGCTCTTGGCGGTCGACGAAACCTTGTCGGGGTCGCCACCCTTCATGTGTCCACCTTCCTCGCAGTGTTCTGCATCTTCGGGCCAGCCAAAGCCTTTTCTTATAAGCCACTGCACGCCTTCCGTAACTAGGCTATCGAGGTCTCGCGAGCTTATGCTGAGGTCTTTTCTGCGGCTGCCCAAACCAGAAGGAACGTTACTGTAAATGGATTCTGTCAACTGGGTGAGTTTGGGTCTCACATCTTTTTCAGTGAGTGTAGTGGACAGAAGACGGACGCCGCAGTTTATGTCGTAGCCTACGCCGCCTGGGCTGATGACGCCTTCCTCGTAATCGGTAGCTGCCACGCCGCCGATGGGGAACCCATAGCCTTCATGCCCGTCGGGCAATGTGATGGCGTTCTTGTAGATGCCTGGTAAATATGTAACGTTAGCGCACTGCTCAAGGGTGCGGTCGGTGCGCATCTTCTCCATCAAAGCATCATTCGCAAAAACTAAGCCTGGAACCCGCATGCCCTCTTTAAATTGTGGAATGCGCCATGTGTATTCATCTATTTTTTCAAGTGGAACCTTTGCAGTCGGAGCTCGACCTTCATCTTCTCCCATTCGCAACACCACGTAAACAGAGGATGCTGCATATAAAACAGTTTTGACCTAGGGCTGAAATACTAAATTTGAGGGTTCAGAGCAAAATCGATGAAGCCTTGTGCGCTGTTCTCAATCAAGGTTTTCCGATGAACAGGATTTCTTTTGAGGGCTGGTACGAGTTTGCGGATGGTTTCGTCTTCTCTGAAGATTCTTTCCCGAATAATCTCTGAGCTCTCTCCTTTCTTCACGCCGTCTTCAGCAATGCTTACCCAAAGCCTGATTTGCACCGCGTAGTTACGCAAACGCTTCACAGCATCGGAGGCTTCTCCAAAATGACTATAGTACAGAAACTTCGGGTTTAGGCTGATGAGTTTATCCAGCGAAACCAAAGCGATGTCTGGGCGGAACGGCGGCGGAGTGGTGGGGAAAACCGTGTTGAACTGGCGGATGTAAGCGCCCGCGGCATCTCCTGGAAACAAACCATCATTGGCATACTCGTAGTAACTCACGTTGTGCGACGCATGTCCTGGAGCTTCCACAACCTTCAGCCTCACACCATTCCCGACATCAAGAGTCATGCCTTCCGCTGCAACGATGATTCGGTTTTCGGGAACAGGCTCAGGCTCGCCGAACATTTTCGCCACGCCTCCAAGAACTTGCTGGGAAGCCGCCCACAACTTTGCAGGGTCAACGATGTGTGGCTTGCCTTTCGAGTGGACAACCACCTTGGCGTTTGGCAGACTCTTCAGCAATGTGCCTGCACCGCCGCCGTGGTCTACGTGGACATGTGTAATGGCAACGTAAGCCACATCCTCAAATTTCACTTTCAGCTCTTTCAACCCGTACAACAGATTAGGAATTGAGGAAGTTGGACCAGTCTCCACAATAACGGCTTTTTCTCCCATGAGGACGTAGCTGGCGATGAGGCTTTTGAAGCCGCCCGTTTCAAGGTCTATGAGAAACAGGTTTTTTCCAACTTGTTTGGCGTGCATTGTACCAGACCCTCCTCGGTGCTGCAAGTAAGAGTCTCATTGAACAGGCTTAAAGATTTTCTTTTCAAAATTTTCTATAGTGATAGCGCACAACCTTTAACTGGTAGGCTTTTGCCTTTCATGATGAACCAGCGTTACGCGAGAGGTTAAACCCAGTGAACGCAGTCATCTTTGGCGCCCCAGGCTCTGGAAAAGGTACATACGGTGCTAGGCTGCAAGCAAAACTCGGCGTTGAACTCATCTCCATGGGAGGCATTTTCAGGGCGATAATGAAGGAGAATACGCAGCTGGCGAAAACCGTCAGGAGCTACGTGAAAGCGGGACTGCTCGTTCCAGACGACTTAACACTGGAAATCTTGAGAAAGCGCTTTCAGGAAGCCCCTCAAGAACACGGGTTCATTTTGGACGGTTTTCCACGCAACATCGCCCAGGCACAGGCTTTAGATGAAATTGTCAAAATTGATGTAATTCTCCAGTTGGATGTTCCCGACTGGATCATTGTTGAGCGGTTGTCGGAGCGGAGGTTATGCAAAAACTGCGGCGCTGTCTATAACCTGCGTTTCATGAAGCCGAAGGTAGATGAGATTTGTGACAAGTGCGGCGGCAGCCTGTATCAGCGTCAAGACGATAATCCCGTGGTCATAAAGATGAGGCTCGTAATCTACGAGAGGGAAACTAGGACGCTGCTGCGGTACTACAAAGGGAAGAAAGTGCCTTTTATCGTGCATAAAAGCGACAGTTTGGAGACACCGCCCGACACGGTTGTTGATTACTTCATAGCTGAGTTGAAGAAGCTGAAGCTTGCTTAAATGTCAAGGATAAACATCAGGGTGACTTTTTCTCTTTCTTTGATGAACTCCATCTGGTGATACGTAACTGCTTTGACGCCAGTTTTCTGCGGGTGCTTCTGCGGGTCGTATTTTTCTCCCCAGACTGAGGCTTTGAGTTTGAAGCCTTCTTTGGTTTCTTTGATGGGGGCAACTTCGAATTTTGAGTACAGCTTGCCATCCACTTCAAACTTCACCAGTAACGCTTCAAGCCAACTGTAGAGCAGCGCGTACTCGTCTTCAGCTTCAACATCCACCGATTCTTTGTGCGCGGGATTGATTTTTTCGGTGTCGGTCATGACTTCAAACATTGCAAGCGCCGCGTTGCCAAAAGCTTCTTCCATGGTTGCGCCGTGCGCGGCTATGTAAACGTCAGCGGTGTGTTCCAGAAAATCGAATTTTCCTTCAAACTTGCCCGTCTTCTCCAATCCTTAAGCCACCGCTATTGATTG
>JBGOXQ010000181.1:0-4869 GCA_041479225.1 Bathyarchaeia archaeon | reverse complement strand
GGTGACAACTTCTCTTACCTAATCGCAGATGAAGCCGCAAGAGAAGCTGCTGTCGTGGATTCAAGCTTTAATGCGGGCGAAATTATGCACAACGTGAAGGCGGGAAACTTTGCATTGAAAGACATAATCAACACGCACGGGCACTCGGACCACACCGCAGGCAACCCGGAACTGCAGGCCGCATTCAGCGCGAAAATCGTGGCCCATAAGCAGTCAAGAATAAACGCAGAATTGAAAGTGGACGATGGCGACACCATGCGCATAGGAAACATTGTAATAAAAGTTATCTACACGCCAGGTCACACAACCGACAGCATGTGCCTACTTATAAACGAGCAAAAACTGTTAACGGGCGACACCCTGTTCGTAGGTGAATGTGGCAGAACAGACTTGCCTGGAGGAAACTCAAAAAGTATGTACGACAGCCTCTTCAACAAGCTGCTGAAACTAGACGACGACGTTGAGGTATACCCTGGACATGATTATGGTCAGAAACCGCACTCTACAATAGGTGAAGAGCGGCGCTCGAACTACGTTCTGCAGCCCAGAAGCCTTGAAGAATTCGTAAGTTTCATGAGTCAACCCTAATTTTCCAATCTTTCCGCAGATGCTTCGATGTTCTTCAGCTCAACTAAGTTGTAGATACAATGTCAAAAAGCTTCAATAAGGGCAGTGGAAAAAATCTGCAAACTCATTGCTATCTACTGTTTTCAGACCTCAAATTCAACAATAGTGTAATGAACATATAGCTTAATTCATTTAGGTTCTGAAATTGCAGAGTATTCATCCGCGATATGTAAAATTGCAGTCAATAAGTATTTTAACGATAAACCATAGAATTAGCCAGAGCTAACTTCGAGAGCAAAGTAAAACACACGATTAGAGACAAAATATAAAAGCCCTAGATAAGGAATAGACCATTATGTCGATGACGCCTCGGCAAGGACGCGATTCCCGCTTTCTTGATAAGACAGAGTTGCTAAAGTTAAGAACAAAAGCCATGCGTTCAGGTATATGGTTCAACGCGTTGCAGAGAATAGACCGAGTACTCGTCAATCTAACAATAACAGTAGCCAGCAACATTCGCAGCCAAACCTTAGCAAAAAGCATCCTAACAATAATGCGGAAGTTGCGCGAGCTCCTTGAAGACAAACTATCAAACAAAATAAAAAGCATAGGCATTCCGATAGCGCAAAAACTCAGCATGTTCGCTCAAAAATGGGGCAACAGGAAAGCCCAAGAATGGCAAACGGACCTGCGCTTTGTGCGGTACCTCGCAATCATGAAACTCAACAGTTATCCTTTAACCGTTGAGTGTTGTGGAACTATATGATAATGAAAGTAGGAAAAACACAGTGAGTAAATTAGATTCAAAACAGTCATCAGCTTTCACGTTTAGATATTTAATAGTCTGCACCACACAGAAAAATTCTGCGCGGCAAACTACGCAGGCAAGGAGATTAATCACATGAACATTTTTGCGATTTTCTCCGCTTGCCTGCTGGCAATAATTCTCTTCTGGTCAATCTACCATGTGCCCATTTTGTTCGCAGGCATAAAGAGTAAGCGTAAGCGCTCCTACGCCAACGTAACCGAGTTACCCAAATTCTCCATTATAGTGCCTGCTAAAGACGAAAGCCCTGTTATAGCTCGTTGTCTGAACACCTTACTGAATTTAGATTACCCTATGGACAAGATGGAAATAATAGTAGTTGAAGGAGATTCAAAAGACAACACAAAGGAAATCTGCTCAGATTTCTCCAAGAAAAATCAAAATAATGTCAGAGTTATCTGTGAACACTCATCAAAGGGTAAACCCGCCGCTCTAAACCTCGCTTTGCCGCATATCACGGGCGACATCGTGGGTGTTTTTGACGCAGACAGTGTCCCAGAAAAAAATGCGCTGAAAAAACTAGCCGCGTACTTCCAAGACCAGTCAATAACAGCCGTACAAGGTAGCACCGTCTCTTTGAACGAAAAGCAAAACATGCTAACAAGAGTTGCTGCGATGGAAGACAAAGGCTGGTTCCAAGGTCTAATGAGCGGAAGGGAAAAGTGGAAACTCTTCGTACCATTCACTGGGAGTTGTCAATTCATCAGAACCAAAGTTTTGAAGCAAATGGGTGGGTGGGATGAGTCTTCACTTGCTGAAGACATCGAACTGGCCCTTAGACTTATAAAAGAGGGGCAATCGGTAACATTTGCTTCCGACATCTGCTCAGGACAGGAAACACCAAGCAATTTAAAAAGCTTAGTCACACAACGCACACGCTGGTACAGAGGCTACATGGAAGCCGCATTTAGATACGGCTCTCTCCTTGAGAAACACAACAAGAGAATTTTTGATGCAGAAATCTCGCTTGCCGGTCCATTCGTGATGATTGTTTGCCTCATTAGCTACTTCAATTGGGGATTCAGCTTTGTCTTCTCAGCTGACAACAGCATATTCCCCATTTCTCCCATCTTGGTTGTAGCCTTGACTTCAGTAACATTACTTTCACTCGGTGTATCCATGGCCTTTATGGTGAAACCTATGAAGCCGAAGAACATCCTCTGGATACCCTTCATTTTCGCTTACTGGTTCATCCAGATGACCATTGCAGGATGGGCTTTCTTAACAATCGTCTTCCGAAGACATAGAGTCTGGGGAAAAACCGTTAAAAACGGGTTTGTGACTCCCACCTCTTTCCCAGTAGAAGGCGCAGAGTTGAGGGTTTGCTTCGTATCTTCCTATCCACCTAATCGCGCTCGGCTAAGCGAGTACGCCCAAAGCTTAGTGAATGAACTGGCAAGCAGGCCAGCAATTGAAAAAATCTATTTGCTGGCGGATAAAAGTGCATATTCACAGGCGACCCTGAATGAAGACCCCAAAGTAAAGGTCTTAAGGATTTGGAGCGCAGATAATTTCCTATCGATACTCGGCATAATGTCATACATCTTGAGATTGAGACCCAACGTAGTGCACTTCAACGTGCACTTTCAGAGTTTCGGAAAAAGTAGACTATCTAACTTTACTGGTTTGTCTCTCATCTTCCTCTGCCGACTCTTAGGCTTCAAGGTTTTAGCTGAAGTGCACAATCTAGGCGAAAAAGTGGATTTAGAAAAAGTACGGCTCAAGCCCAGCATACTGAATAAAATGGGTATACTTATCGCTACTAAGCTAATACTTTCGGCTCCAAAAATAGTAGTGACCGTGCGGTCATACGTTAAATATTTGAATGACCGCTACGGCCACAGAGGCGTCCAGTACATTCCTCACGGCACCTTATCAGGTAACTCTACACCAATAGACCCTGAAGACAAAATCATCCTGATGTTTGGACACATGGGGCCCTACAAAGGACTCCCCGTAATGATAAAAGCCTTCGAAGAAATGCGCCAAGAAAAAAGCGACATAAAACTCGTCATCGCAGGCACCAGCCACCCGAACTTTCCAAATTTCCTAGACGAATATAAAAAGAAACATATTCCGAAGGTAGAGTTTCTAGGTTACGTACCTGAAGAGAACCTGGCGCAGGTCTTTAGAACGGCAGACTTAGTGGTCATACCTTACTTTACAACAACGGGAACAAGCGGAGTGTTTCACCTTGCTTGTGGCTTTGGAAAACCCATAGTCGCCTCTGACCTGCCTGAAATACGAGAAATTATTGCTGACGGCGCCTCTGCGCTTCTTGTACCTCCTGGCAATGTGCAAGCGTTGAAAAACGCGATATTTATGGTGCTCTCTAACGAGGAGCTGGCTGCGAAAATGCGTGCGCAGAATTTGGTTTTTGCTCAGAAGGAAAGCTGGAGCGTAATAGCGAAAGAATACGAAGAGGCTTATCTGGAGCTCGTAACCTCTTGAGTTTGTCGGGCAGCAACGGAAGAGACTGTGTTTCAGTTGTGATTCCAACATATAATTCCGCAAAAAATCTATCAATCTGCTTGGATGCCGCAAAGCGGCAGAAGTATCCATGCAAGGAGCTTTTGGTTGTTGACAACTACAGTAGCGATAACACTCAAAGCATAGCAAAAGCTTTTGGTGCAAACATTACACTTCACAAAGGAACTCAAGCTGCGGCTAGAAACGTGGGAATAACTCGGTCTAAGGGCAATTACGTGTTTTTTTTAGACTCAGATCAGCAGCTTGACGGTGATGTGATTGATAACTGCGTTTGGCTCTGCTCAAACCGCGAAGTTGACGCATTGAAAATTCCCGAATTCTTTGTAGGCTTAAACTTCTGGGGAAAATGTTCCGCCCTATGGAAGAACAACATGGTGAAGGTCTGGGGACCGAAAGGGGGAATTCCAAGATTCTACAAGAAAGACACACTCATGAAACAGTTAGCATTCAATAACGAGCTACGCTGGTGGGAAGACATTGAACTCTACCAACGACTGAAGTCAACTGGGCTAAAAGAGGCTTGGAGCACAGGCCAAATCCTCCACTTCGAAACTGACTCCCCAAAAAATGCAGCTCGAAAGTACATGTCTTACGGGCAATCGGTAACCGCTTTCAGAGAAAACGAAGCTGAAGCTCCTTACGAGGCAACGTTCAAGCTCACAATATTCACTGCAATGCAAGTGCTGAAAGAATCCGGCAGGTCTGTAAGTGTCTTCTTAGGTTGCCTATTCCTCGTTACTGTAAAAACTTTCAGCGCAGCTTTAGGCTTCTTATCAAGGCTGACGTAAAAGAATTCGCAAACTGGAGCTAATGCAATGGTGAAACGCGTTCTCTCCTTCAACAAAATTCATCTGCTGGCTTTCTGCGTCTTTATGGCAATCTCAGTCTTTAGCCTGAGAAGCATTTTTGCCAACGGCGACCCAGTTGCATTCCACGATTTCGCACCCATATACCGCTTTGATCAGCTGTCCCGTCCCTATGATTTT
>JBGOXQ010000180.1:0-4881 GCA_041479225.1 Bathyarchaeia archaeon | reverse complement strand
GAGTGTTGAACAGTCTGGAAAACAACGTTTTTCTGTGCATTGGGCTTTCTCAGAATAACTCCAAAAACGCTTCGGGATTCCTCACTTACTTCCACCGTCCCTTGCCATCATAACTGAGTTATATCTCTGCAAAAACCTACAGAAACAACAGCGCCACGACGGGAGAAATATACGATGTCTGCAACCCGACAAGGACATTAACGAAATCTAGAAATTTTGCCAGTTCATCAAGTCAGTCTGTCACTATCTTTCAATAGCTCAAAATCTTCACCCGAAAACTAACTAGTTTTATATCTGAAGACAGCATATATAATACTGCTATCGAAGGAGAAATTAATTGCCTAAGTCTTACAAACGCGCTGGAATCTTTGAGATGTCTTTTGGTCTTGGTTTTATCTCCTTCGCTATAATGTTACGTTTTCTGTCAGTGATTGACATATCAGATAGCCTAAGTGCTTTTTTCTTGAATCTTACACTCTCGTGCTTAGTCTCTGGACTGGTTCTCGTTTTTGGAGGAATAGTTTTCATCTGGATGGATTATTTGAACTCTCGCACGGTTCGCGATAGAATTGTACAGGAAATTCTGCTAAGAGAAAAAGAAATCCAAGAAACAGTTAATAGAATAAAGATTAGTGGCACTTACCTGATTTACTCAAACAAGAAAGATGTAACCTCTAAAATAGAAGGACTTCAAAATGAAATCCCGGTTTATGCGACTAAGAAAATCTTAAAGCCCATTTTTGCTAGTAGGCTGAAAGAAATACTCAATGAATATGCCAGATCAATTCTGACTTACAATTCAAATTTTATCCTGCAGAGAAAAAAAGAGTATGATTATCTTTGGAAGAAAGGCAATATTTCATTTGATGACGAGCAACAGACAGCAGTAATAAAAGATGACAAATACAATCTCGTAGTTGCTGCAGCTGGTTCGGGAAAAACGGAAGTACTCATTACTCGAATAGCATATTTGATTCAGCGAAAACCCGATGCTGTAAAGCCTACTCGTATTCTTGCATTAGCGTACCAGAGAAAAGCTGAAGAACAAATTGAACAACGACTACAGCAACGATATGGAATAGAAAACGTCTATGTGCGAACCTTTCATAAACTCGGCAAAGAAATCCTCGAACGTTCTGGGAAAACAATAGAAAAGACAGACATAGTAGATGAAAACAAAAAGTTTGGGTTTATTAAGAGTTATTTTGAAGAAAACATGGTTACCAATCCAGAGTTTTACGAGTTGTTCCTTCGTTATGTTAAAACTGTGAACGATAAAGATGACGAATCCTCTAAATTAGAGGATGATGAGGTTATTGCCTACGCAAGAGAACATAACTATATCTCTATTAATGGTACCAAGGTGAATAGTAACGCCGAAAAAGAAATAATGGATTATCTGTTGACTCACAAAGTTAACGGCGAGCCTATTATTGTTGAATACGAACGTGACCTCGACGGTTTCAGACCAGACTTCTATCTGCCACAATTTGATGTTTTCATTGAGCATTGGGGAATTGACAAAGACGGTAATGTTCCGGCGTGGTTCAGTCAATCAAGCGAGAAATATAGAGAATCAATGGAAAGTAAAAAGAGATGGTTTCATGAACACAATCGACGTCTTGTGGAGACTTATTCTTATGAACTTGGCCTAAAAGAACCAAACTTTTTCTTTGAATTGTTAAGAGAACGCCTTCAGAAAACCCTGAAAGTGAAGCTTCTATTTGCTCCATTAACCTATGAGGAAATTCTCGCCCTCGTATGGCAATCGCAGAAAACACCAGTTGACGATATTCAAAATTTCATCACCATAGCAAAAACATACGGGATGGGCCCGGATAATATCTCAGAAAAACTATGCATGAAAAAGTGGAGCTCTAAGCAACTATCTTTCGGTAAATTGGCTCTTTATGTTTTTAGAGCCTATGCGGCTCAATTGAAAAGATTAGGAAAAACTGATTTTGAAGACATGATAAACGAGGCATCCATCGCTGTAGATGATGATGAAAACCTCTGTAGAAACATGTATGACCAAATACTTGTCGATGAATACCAAGATATTAGCACTCAAAGGCTTACCCTTCTCAAGAAACTGCTTGCGCGCAATCCAAAATGCAAACTCTTCTGTGTAGGTGATGATTGGCAAAGCATAATGAGCTTCTCGGGGTCAAACCTCAATTTTTTCGTAAAATTTAGTGAGTATTTTGAGAACCCAGAAATAAGCCAAATCTGCACTAATTACAGGAGCATTAAGACAATTGTTGATGCTGGAGCAGCACTGATAAAAAACAATGGTGAGAAACAAGTCCCAAAACCAGCAATAGCAAACAGAAAAGAGATCAAGCCAATCTTAATTCTTGGTTCACCTCACCAAGAAGGTTTCGACAGGCAATATCATGAGCAAATTGTTCAAGATTGTCTTAGACGTATTAAGGGCTATCTTGCAGAAGGTTATTCTCCAGATGACATTCTGGTACTTACTCGCTTTATGCGAACAAAAATTCATGGCAGAACAAAGTTCTTCAAAGTTGTTCAAACGTTTTTAGACTTGGAGAAAATCAATGTTACCAAATTGGTGGCTATTGATAACGCTAAAGAATCAAATGCTGTAAGACTGCTTACGGTTCATAAGTGTAAGGGCCTTGAAGCAAAAGTGGTTTTTGTTATGGATGTGGTCAAAGGAGAATTTGGTTTTCCGAGTGAAATAGAAGACTCTTCGATTCTTGAAGCTGCAAGAGGCGACAATGGGATTCAGGACCAAATTGAAGAAGAAAGGAGACTTTTTTATGTGGCAATCACGAGAGCGAAAGAAGACCTTTATATTTACACTCGTCTAAACACTATATCTCAGTTTCTAAATGAAATAGCAACTCATAGTCAACGTGTTACCTTGAACTATTAGAGGATGATAACATTAGTAGCCTTTTTCGAAGTCAAGGCTGGTTCTTTGTCTGTTAGATTTGGGATGTCGATGAGCTGGTTTTAATTTAGAGTGCGTTATGGTTATATTCTTGCGAGGGGAAACATGAGGCAGATAGCTATGTCTGACGTTGGAGTAACAGTCAAGAAAAGCGAAGATTTCTCCGAGTGGTACACCGAAGTCATCCTCAAATCAGGACTTGCAGATTACGCGCCCATCAAAGGCTGCATGATCATACGTGAAGACGCTTACGCGATGTGGGAGAAAATCCAAGAAATCCTCAACAAAAAAATCAAAGCGACGGGGCACCGAAACGTCTATTTTCCCATGTTCATCCCTGAAAGCTTCCTCAAGAAAGAAGCCGAGCACTTCGCTGGATTCACTCCTGAAGTAGCCTGGGTGACGCAGGGTGGCGACACGCCGCTGGATGAGAAACTTGCCATTCGACCCACTTCAGAAACGATTATGTATGCTACTTTCGCGAAGTGGATACGCAGCTGGAGAGACCTCCCAGTCAAAATTAATCAGTGGTGCAACATCGTGCGCTGGGAAACCAAAGCCACCAAACTGTTTCTGCGAACTCGAGAGTTCCTCTGGCAGGAAGGACACACCGCACACGCCACAAAGGAAGAGGCAGAAAAAGAAGTCATGTACGCGCTGGAAGAGTACCGTGACATCATGGAAAACTACCTCGCCATCCCCGTCATCGTCGGCGTGAAAACGGATAGCGAAAAATTCGCTGGAGCAAACTACACCACAGCGTTAGAAGCCATGATGCCTGACGGCAAAGCCCTCCAGATGGGAACCAGCCACAACCTTGGCCAACACTTCGCGAACGTTTTTGACATCAAATTCATAGGCGAAGACGAAAAAGACCATCGTGTCTGGCAGACCAGCTGGGGCATTACTACGAGGCTCATAGGCGCCTTAGTCATGGTTCACGGCGATGACAAGGGCTTAGTTCTGCCGCCGAAGATTGCGCCTATACAAGTGGTTATCGTCCCGATACCTTACAAGGGAGCCGAACCAGAAGCGATAGCGGCAAAAGCCAAAGAAATCAAGAACCTTCTGGAGCAGAAGAATATCACCGTCACATTAGATGACAGACCAGAGTATACGCCTGGCTGGAAGTTTAACCAGTGGGAACTCAAAGGCGTCCCTGTCCGCATAGAAATCGGACCCCGAGACCTCAAACAACAACAAGTCACCGTAGTGCGACGTGACACATGCCAGAAAGCCGCTGTCAAAGAAACCGAAGCCGTAGCTGCTGTGGAGAAGTTGCTTGAAGAAATCCAGCATAACCTGTACGCCAAAGCCCGAATAGGCTTAGAAGAAAAAACCACTAGCGTAACAACCTACGACGAATTCCAGAAGATTCTCAGTGCGAAAGGCGGATTCCTCAAAGCACCATGGTGCGGCGGCGCAGATTGTGAAGCAAAAATCAAAGACGAAACAGGCGCCACCATCAGAGTAAGACCCTTCCAGAAGGAAGAACCCACTGGCAAATGCATCCACTGCGGACAAAAAGCCCAAGAAATGGTCTTCTTCGCCCGCTCCTACTAAGACGCGGCAATCACTGAATTATCGGGCGTTTATTGGCTTAGATAAGGGGAAAGTTGCTGGGCAACATCCGATAACCCTAGCCTTTCCAGAGTCAGCTTCTTTGGCACGCCTTTCTCGTCCCAGCCGCGCTTTTGGTAGTAACTCTGCAGCATGGCGTCGTATTTTGCGCGGTCAAGCTTTGTGCCCTTCAATGGGCCTTCACTTAACGGGTTGTTGAACCATCTTGCGGGTGGAACATCCATTTCGCTGCTCCACTTGCCGTTGTATTCGCGTATCCAGAGAGCGCGCACAAGGTTAACTATGCGCTCCGAAATCTGCATCAGCGAATCCCAAGTGAAGTCCTGACCCGTCGCCAAACTGAGGTACTTCGGGTACCAATCACGCGGAAAACCCAATTC
>JBGOXQ010000179.1:0-4881 GCA_041479225.1 Bathyarchaeia archaeon | reverse complement strand
GTTTTATCGCTGGTATCTCTCATTTTGTCACCTTACTATTTCTCTCTCTTAAAGGCACCCTGTCCACCTGCCTTGGCTATGTTTGTGACCACGCTTTGGCTCACTTTTTCAAGAAGCTCTTCGGCGCGTTTCCAGTTATCAGCTGAGACTTCTACGCTGTATCTCGGAGCGGCGATTACATAGAATTCGATTTTGGCGTCTTTAGTTTTCTGTGATTTCTTAGCGTCAAATATTGCATCTTGGATACATTTTACGCCATTTGGTTTCATGCAGCGAAGCTCAAGCGTACCCCTAACTTTCACCATCTTAATCCGTATGCGTTCTTCCGCAACTTGGGCAACGGCTTTAGCGATGTCTTCAGGCACTTCGAGTTTAGTCAGGACTTCTATGCCTTCTTTGAGCACTTTTTCAAAGCCTTCGTATAAGCCAAATTTCTCTTCAAGGATAATTCCTGCTTTTTGGTAGACTTCATGTATGGGTAAGCCAACTTTTTCTGCTACCGCATGCAGGAGTACTTCGCCTTTGCGGTCTTTTTTCCATGATTTGATTTTTTCAATTCTTTCGCGTTTTGTAACACGCCTAAGCGACAAGTCGATGTGGCCTTTTTCTACGTCTACACGGAGAACTTTGAGGACCATTTTTTGTTTTTCGCGCACGAAGTCGCGGACGTTTCTTATTCGGGCACTGGAGATTTCGGATATGTGAAGAAAACCGCGTCTGCTGTATTCGTCAAGGTTAGCGTAGGCTCCATAGTCCATCACGCTCTCTATAGTGGCGATTACGAGGTCGCCAGATTCAGGCCACTCAGGTTTATGTTCAGACATTATTTACATCTACTCTACCTTTCATTTTCCCTTTTTCGCTGGCTTGTCTATGAGACAAAATCCTTACTGCTCCAATCAAGGAAAATTTCCGTTATAGAACTTCTCATTTGAACAAATAAGGTTTTCTGCCTGTAGAAATCAAATTCTAACCCAGAAATTGTTTACTGGTATTTCCAGAAAACCAGGTTCTTAATTCGATGAATCTCTCGAATACAGCGGCTGAAGTTTATTCGCCTTTTGTGTCGGTTCTGTTGCATTCAGCTTTTGGACGGTATTCTCTTTTTCGGGTTCGTTGCCTGTGATGCTTTTCGCATTCTTTTATCCTCACAAGCATCCAGTCGTTTTCTTCGTAAACGCATCCGCAAAGCAAAGTCTTAATCGTCAAGAGTGCCACCCATTCATGCAAGTCAACAGTATATTCATAACATTAGTCATCGATTACTCATAATGATTTCTCTTGGGAAGCAACTGATTTCTTGATTGTTTTTAGCGGAAGTTCCAGAAAACACGTTTTTGGAGGACGAAAAAAATTACCTGCCTCTTTTCGAAGTGCAAATTTTCCTTTTTTTCTTTTTGAAAAGGGTAACGTTTTAGAGCACGTAATATCTTTGTTTATGTTAAGGTACGTATATGAGCGTAATGAAACGAAAAAATAAAAATACCCAGATTGAGCAGCGTAAGAAACTGCAGCGTGACAAGGACCTGAAAAAGAAGCAGATGCGTTCGCAACTTCCTTCTAAACATGCCAAAGGCGAGAACCAACGATCGTAATGGCTGAAAGGCTAAAAAATTTCAATAACTTTCTTTGAAAGCAATTTGACTCGTCCATGTTAATTGCAAGTGACGTTGCCGATTGCAGATGCCTTAGTATGTTGAGCAGGATGCGCGGAACTCTTGCATTTTTCTTGGGAAATCATCTATCGTCCACAATTGATCATAGGCTTCTTGTTTAGGGTCCATTTTAGTTATTGAAGTGACGAAGTTTTTGGGGACGATTAAGATAAGGTAAAAGAATTCTCCATAGTTCTTTCGGAACACGTGAAGCTTGCCTAAGTAGTCTTTCAGTTCTTCCCAAACTCCGTGCGGTTCAAGCAACACTTTTTTGTCCTTAAATTTCATTGACAACAGGAAATCAGGCGTGTAAGGTGGAGAAATAGATACTATGCCTTGTTCTTTTACCCACCAAAACTGAAGTGGCTCGAACTCAAATCGGATGTCATTCTTCAGCAAGAAATCTGCCACAGGGAGCTCCAGTTGACTTTGGGCACCTATGTTGAAATCGCAGGAGAACTTATTGAAGTGCCGCCTTTCGATCAGATACCGCACGGGCCAGGTTCCAATTTTATGATATCGGTTAACGAGAAATCGCACTGTTTTTTCCAAGAATTCTTTGTCAAGGTCAAATCCAGTCAGCCATCTGCCCAGAAGAAAGAAGGGAAAATCAACTTTAGCTGGATCATCAGGAAACATCGACTGGGCATAAGTGTTAAGCGTTTTTTGGATGGCTTCAGTTGTTTGTGGATTTTTCCATAATTTCAGGGTTTCCTCTTTCGACTTCAAAGTTTGCCCGAGTTTGTCACCTAATAGTTCTCTCGCTGCAACAAAGCGCAATGTCGACGTCGTCAGAGGAACCGTTAGGTCTTGAAGCTTAAAATCAAACAGTCCCAGGTCAGGGTGTTTTCTAACCATCCATCGCAAGTAAATCCAGAACTTGCCTCGGTGTTGTGCATCGCTTTTTATTGCGCAGAGTTCTTCAAACAGGTCGATTGGTTTTTTGCCTGCAAAAATTAACTTCTTAGTGTGCTCAATCAGGTCGCCTTGGGCTTCTTCTTGAATGAAAGTGTTAACCTCGGAAACTATTTGGGGAATCTCGTTTTTTCTTGGACCCATCTGGTCGAAAAACTGGAAACTGTATTGGCATCTTTGGACTTCAATTTCAAGCATTTTTGGGTCTCTTATGTTGTAAACTCCGGGTCCAAAGACGTCGTGGAAATCATCAAGCAGTATGCGTACGTTTCTTGAGTTCCCTGTAACCTCAGTTTCAGAGAGTGAGGCTGCCAAAAGAAAATACTTTGCTGCCTCCTTCTTTGTTGCGTTGTTTTCGATGGGCATAAACCACAAGGGAGGCTCCAAGAAAACATCTAAGCTGATATCCGTCATCTTGCCGTAGATATTTACAAATTCCTGAATTAAAAAATCAAGATGCGAATCATCAACCATACGCTTCTGCCTGCATAATGATTAATGATGTTTTGAGTTATTTGCCTTTCCACAGAATCAATGGCTTTTAATGAAGAAGGCTCTAGATGTCCCAAAGAGACAAACCCGTCACAGCATCATTTTCCCGCTCAATCTTTTCTCCTAGCAATTCAAATAAGTGAATTTCTGCAGCAAAAACTTTCCCCTCAAGCAAGTGCCCCGCTTTTACATTTCCATTTTCATCCCCTAAAACAACGTGAGCATGAACAAACGGTTCACCTTCCTTAATGGATATGTTTCCTACGCAACTGGCAATTTCTTGAGGGGCAGAAAGCATATGCTCCGAATATTCGTGTTTGTGCTGATCGTAAAATCCCAGCTTCGCCGACTTCAAGGCGCCTATTGCAGTAAAAGTTGCGGTTGTGATTTCCTGCTTTTTCGCAAAATCTGCTATGAATTTTATCATGTCTGAATCGTGTTCAGTGCGCACAAGAAAAGCTCTTCCGAAGTTCAATTTTACCGAGCCCATTTCTAAATCTCCATAATTAGTTAGATTCAGCGAATTAAAAAATCTTAAGACCAAAGTCAAGCAACAGAAGGCTACCACTTATTTTGAGAGGAATTGACCCCGGAGATCGAATTTAAATATCCTTTTCGTATCAAACGAACATTTGAATTTTGTCATATTCCATTTTTGGGAATCTGGTTTATGTCTTGTTTCGTAATACATACAACTTAGCGCCAGCCGCTTAAATGAAAATCAATATCAGCAAGACGGCAATGTAATATTTGGCGAGAAAGAACCTGACAAGGACATGTAAAGAATGCTCGAAAGAAACCTGAAAAAATCAACACTCGCCGTATTCATCGTTATCTTCATTTTCTTTTCTTCGTTTGCAGTCTCAGCCAACTTAGTCTCTGCTGGCGGAGGGTCAATTGCGATGGCAAATACCTATCCAGAAGACAGAGGAACATACGACTACATCGACCATTTCTCATATCAAACCACCGCCGTAAATACCAACACAACGGTTTCAGTAAGTATTGACGATGGACCACTCCTCGCTATGGCTTATCAAGGCATAAAAAATGAAACAGCCCTAGGTGATACAGTTACTCGTGACTGGTACACGTGGCAAGTAACAACTCCAGCTATAACGAATCCAGGCAGACACACGTTCCAATTTTTCAGTCATTACTTCGTTTGGCAAGAGGCAGACCATTATTGGGCAGAATTCAACGCTTCTTACACCCTTCAGTCATTTAACATCGCAGGGTCTTTTTCAACTCCCACACAATCACCCTCGCCAACGACCATAAACCAAATCTACATCTTTGCGGCATTAACAGCCTCACCATTAGCCGCAATTTTGCTCATTACTTTGTTTATTCCCCGAAGACGCACCCAGTAGCGTAATTTGGCTATAGCTAAAGATTTCCTGAAATCGCTGGGTTTAAAACCAGATTAAATGCATTCCAAACAAGCCCAGTTGATGCCTAGCAGAAGCTATACAAATTATAGTGCGAGAGTGGTAACCCGGAAGGCATGGGAAAAGTCCATGCTTTTCACGATGTGCCTTTTTGAAAGCGGTTGGAGTAGCTGGTTTATTGTTAGTTTTTAGTGTTGTGCATGGTCGCGTTTTCCTTAAGTGTGCACTTTGATATGGAGAAGGTCGTGCAACCTGTTCAAAACGGGGGATTGGTTTCGGGTTTGTATTAGTTTGACAAAAAATTATACTCTCAAGTATGTTGCTAAGTAACTGCAGATATTTTTATTTTTGTAGTTTTTTAGTAGGTTCTCAAAGGTATTACGGCTAAAAGAGTTGCTAGTTAAAGACTTTAATATGCGTAGTGCACT
>JBGOXQ010000178.1:0-4885 GCA_041479225.1 Bathyarchaeia archaeon | reverse complement strand
AGATTTACGAGTCTTTTTCTCTCGTCATCAATCATTTCTTTTGGCCCTAATCACAATTGATTGGAACAGTTAAAAGATTTTGAACCTGATAGAGAAATAAAGGGACTATCTGAGAGCTTAGAATTATTGTTAGATTTTATAAATTTGAGCATATGGAGATTCTTTCTTAATCATATCTATTGAGTGTCTACAATCATCCTCATTGGTATAGCCTTCAGAACTCATTGCAGTTATCTTGCCATTACCAGCTTTAAAATGCCATCGCCATTCATTATTCTTGCCTTTGTCTTGAAAAATTTCAAATTTAGATTCATTTACTATGATTTTCACCCCATATGGTAATAGTTAATACAATAATTTAAGGGTTTATGCTATTCTTAGCCGTCCAGAAACAGGTTTCTATTCTGAGCTTAATCTTCTTCCCAAAAGAAGGGGTTGGTGTGCTGACAGTTTCAAACAGTCTTAGATCTTCTTTTTGCTTAGGGTGGTGCGGAAGGTTTTTTTGCATTTTGTGCAGTCGAAAAGTCCAATTTCTATCTGAGTTTTCTTTCCTGTTTTGTCGGCTCTGCCTGCCATAACCCATTTCTTCCTCGGTGAAGCAGCTTCTGTTCCGCACGTTTTACATTTGGCCATACGTTCGCCTCCATGAATGTGATATTAGATTAACACGTAGAACCATGAATAAAACTATTTGCTTAACAATCGATTTGGAATAGTAGAAAAGCCCGGACCCCGAAACAAACAGACTGGATCTTATCTGTTCTACACCCTGAATGGTCTGGGTCTCTACCGGGCTCAGCCCTCAGCGGGTATGAGTCAGCTTAACTGAATATGTTTTTAAAATCTAAACAATCATTTTCTGGCACCTGTACAAACGGAGATGTACATTACTCACAATAAGGAGATGTGCATGGACTCGAATCCTAGTTTAGCTTTGCAGCGTTTTTGCGCTACCCAACCTTATGGGGGCTGAAAAAAGGTAAACAACTCAAGAAATGAGCAAAAAATAAGCAAAAGTGGGGCCGCTGGGATTTGAACCCAGGATCGCCTGCGCCCCAGGCAGGTATCCTAGTCCAAACTAGACGACGACCCCAAGTGATGAGATTTTGGCCTTCTGGGGGAGGTGAAAAATATTAGTACGTTGATGGAACTTAAATGTTGTGTGTGTTTTGTTGTGTGGGTTTTGGGTTTTGTTTATATGGTTTGTTTATATGTTTTGTTTATATGGTTGGTTGGTGGTTGGGTTTGGTTAAGGTGTTTCGGGGTTTGCGGTTTGATCCTGTGCTTTATGGTGGTTTTAAGCGTGTGGCTTCTGTTGGTGGTTGTACGGTGACGGTTGCATTTGAGCGGTTTATGATGTGTTGTGTTGAGGGTGGGGTGTTGGTTTTTCCTGATGTTGGGGTTGGGGGTTTTGAGGCTGAGGCTCGTGTGCTGACGGATTGGTTGCGGAAGGGCAGGCGGTTTTATCGTGGTGAAGGCGGGGAAGAGGTGAATGTTGCTGGGCGGTTGGTTTGGTTGTTGACGAGGGTGCGTGAAGTGGAGTTGAGGGGGAAGATGGAGACGGAGTTGAAGCGGTCGGTTTCTGAGCCGTAGTGTGAGTTGTGTTGGTTTTCTGTGGCGGAGTTGTTTTTTAGGCTGTATGGTGACTTTGCGGTTTCTGAATTCCGTGTTGTGTATGTGGAAATTATGCAGGGTGATTTGTCGACGTCTTGTATCTGCGTTGATAAGAAGGAAAATGTCGGTTTGCGAAACAAAGGTTAAGAATCTTTTTATTATAGTTGTTTTACTATGATATTATAGTCTATAATTGTTGTGGAATCGATAGTGGATACACTTACCTTCCGAATCTTGGACACAATAACATCTCGCCTAGGCGAACCTTTATCAATTAACCAGCTGACCGAAAAAATCAAAGAAAAGTACGGAACTGCATATTATGCAAACATCTACGAAAAACTACAAAAAATGAAGAACGAAGAATTGATCATAACAGAATTTTATGGCAAATCGTCAATAATCAAGCCAAATTTTCATAACTATTTACTCATAGACTCTTTGGCAGAGACGGAAATTGAAAAGAAAATCAGTTTTCTACAACGAAGAACAGAGCTGTTAACAGTTTTGTCGGAAATGAACAGACTTCTGAATAATCACTGTTCGATAAAATCGGTTAGCTCCATTAACTCTGAAAAGAACATTGCGCTGAATAGAATGGAGTTGCTCTTCATTTTGCGAAGAACGATTGGAGATATAAACGCGACCATTGAGTTGTATAAAGATATGAATCAACTGCAAGACAAGTATAATTTGAGAATAGACAGCCTCATTCTAGATGAAGAAGACTTTTCGTCTCTAATTAAATCAAAGGACATAAATCCTCTGAGGGAAGCAATTGCCAAGAAAATAGTTTTTTTCTGTCCTGAAGCCTTTTGGAATGAAATCAAAGAAATAGCAGAAGAGGCAGAAATTAAGGCTTTACTAACAGAAACCGAACCTAACAGAATTTCGGAAGAAAATCTGGTTTACAATCTTAGCCGATTCGGATACAAAGAATTTGGTCCAACCGTCCTGCAAGCCAACAATTATTGCATTGAGTACATAATCACATCTTTGCTGATGTCGAATGACCCAAGAAGGTTAGAAGCCATACCGATAATTCTTGCAAAGAATGATTTCAAGACCAACTTATTGGCTTTCTTAAGCCAGAAGTACCGAACCACAGGTAAACTACTGGGACTCCTTAAAATCTTGCAGAAAATCAAACCTAACAACAGAATAATAGACACAATCAGCATTCTAGAAACATTTACTGAGGAAGAAATGTCGGCGGATGAACAAACTATACTTCGAAAGATGAGGCTATATAATGCCATTAGATAAAGGGCGTTGTTTGCTCTTTTGAAGGTCTTTGATGAGGCTGCTACCCGAAAAATAGTTCTTGTTGCGGTTGGTGGCACGGCGATGACGCTTCTTGATCTTAAGCCGTCAACAATTGATATTGATTTCACGGTACCGCGCATTGATTTACTTGAATTCAATCGTGTTCGCAATTCAGTGCCTCATGGATTCAAAATAGATGCATGGTCAGATGGAACAGTCTTTTGCACAACTCTACCTGATGATTACCTGGACAGAAGCTTGAGCATTACCAGTTTTGAAAAAATCGTCTTAAGAGCATTGGACCCCGTCGATATAGTTGTTACAAAGATAGGGAGACTGGACGCCCGAGACGTCGAAGATATCAGAAAGTGCATCAAGAAATACAATATCAAAAAAGAGAACATAGAGAAAAGAGCAGCTGAAGTTATATTTGTCTCCAAAGAAGAAGACTACCAATACAATCTTCGATGGGCACTAGAAGAATTCTATCCGTAACGTTATTGCATCATAAAAAATTAGCAAACTCTCATGATCCAAAATATCGTGATAAACGGGCAGATTTGCGAAAAGGGGCTGGATCTTTAATCAGAAAATTTCCAAAGTGAACGCTTTTGGACAATAAATCGCAATGGAATATCCTTTTAAGGAGGCGTAAAAATTGCTGATTTTGCCCCTTTATGAAGGATTGAAAAACTATTTGCGATTTGACCCAAAATTCTTTTAAGGTATCTAACGATTTTTCTTTCTTCCTCTTGGGATTATTGCTAAGAATAGTTCGGGTTCGGCTTTTTTGCTCGCGCGGTATGTATTTTTTCATTTTCGACTAACTTAATGATGTTTTTCGGTAGATCTTCAACAGAGCAAGAGGAAATACCAGAGAGGAATGTATGCGATTTTATTTTCGAAACATAGTTTGTTCTTTGTCACAATGATGCCAAAGGGACTGGAGTTTTCTTCTACAAATTCGATGCAGCTTAGTTGATTTATGCTTCTGAGTTAAGCCTGCAGGATTCTTCTAATTTGCGTTTGATCAAAGTCTCTGTCGTTAGCTGCAGAAAGTATATATTAAATTGAATATTCTTAATACAGTAGGCGTGATAACCGATGCCCGTGACATTTACAACCAGAATTGAAGAAGACCTTGCCAAGGTAATAGACCAAATCTCCAAAGAAGAAGGCATGGATAGGTCAACGGTCATCCGAAGGTTCCTGATAAAAGCCGTGAAAGAACGGCTCATTGAAAGAAGCCTAGAAGACTACGAGCAGGGCAAAATCACATTGTGGCAAGCCGCTGATAAATGCGGCATATCTCTTTGGGAGATGACTATGGAGGCAAAGAAGAGAGAAATCCATGTACCATACACCTTAGAGGAATTCGCAGAAGACCTTAAAGGTTTGCAGAAGGCTTCGTGAATGGAAGGCGTTGTCTCCAATGCAACACCCCTAATCTATTTAGCCAAAGCTGGCAAAATTGAGCTTTTAAAAACAGTGTTCGGCAGAGTTTTCATACCTGAAGAAGTAAAAATCGAAGTTGTTGACAGGGGAAAATTGATTGGGGAAAAAGATGCCTATGTAGTTGAAAAGGCAATCAGTGAAAGATGGCTCAAAGTTTTGGCAACCGATACCGTGAAAGTCCCTATAAGACTTGACAAAGGAGAAGAGGCAACTTTGTCTCTTGCTAAGAAGTTGGGATTGAAAGTGGTGCTTGTGGACGAGGTTTCTGCGCGTTCAGCTGCGAGGTTGCTGGACTTGACTCCTAGAGGGACCGTCTTCGTTTTGCTTAGTGCCTTAAACAAGAAGAGAATAGATTTGGATGAGTTTCTTGAAGTTTTGGATGAGTTAATCAGACAAGGCTTCAGGTTGAAAGAGGAAGTTTATGTGGAAGCGGTTAAGGAAGCAAGAAGAATTGCAACAGAAACATGAAACAAGTGTGCGCTCCCTCAAAAGAAGCTTCTTGTTTTGTTCAGGTTAGGAACACAATTATGACTTTTCGTTTAGTTCGGTT
>JBGOXQ010000177.1:0-4900 GCA_041479225.1 Bathyarchaeia archaeon | reverse complement strand
TGCTATTCTGGAGAAAGTCTACGGTTTCCTTCCCACACTTGTGCCTTTTCTTGATGCCGTGTTCATTTTCATCTTTGCCTTGTCCATATATGGTCTGACTAGGGGAAACGGCAGACGCCCCGCCATAATAGCAACCATCATCGCCACGTTTGGTTGGGGCTTCAGCTACTTGGAACTTTTCTCAGCTTTAGCCAACGGTCAGTTTAGTCCTTACAACAATTACATGTACCAGTACGGGGGATTCTTTGGCTTGCCCCAGATATTCGACAACCTATTGCAGCAGAGGCCGATATTGATGGGTTTGCCAGTGTTCGCGCTAGTTTTAGCCCTTTTGAAAGGAACAACCGATAAGAGGCGCATACTGCTGGCAGGCATCGTCACGGGGTTGGTGTTTCCTTTTCACGCCTTCTCCTTCATCTGCGCCTACGTTGCCTTCTTACTCGTCATCGTTCTGAATGCAAAAACCCTCAATAAGTCATATCTGTATTTTTTGGTTTCCGCTGTAATTGCTCTGCCCTTCCTAATTTCTGGGAGCTCTTCTCTTTCGTTTTTCCCTGGACCACTCTGGGCGCAGCAATTTATTCAGGGTAATCCAGTGCTGTATTACGTTGCAAACCTTGGAATCCCCTTTCTGATTGCTTTGGGTTCCTTGGTTTTGTTTAAGCGCAAGAAAGAAAAACTTATAGCACTAGTCTTCCTCGCGTTGTTTCTGTTACCTAACGTTATTTCGTTAACACCTAATCCGTGGGATATGTACAAATTCTTTATTTTCGCCTGGGTCCCAGTAGCCGTGCTGGCTGGCGTTGCGTTGGCTGGAATCAGGAAAGTCTTTGCCGTTGGTTTGATTTTGCTTTGCGTTCTGTCGTCGGCAAGTGTCATCATTTACAGTGTTGGAACAGATTATTCGGGAGCTAGCTGGGACGAGTACAACTTAGGCATGTGGGTCCGAGATAACACGCCTCAGAAATCTGTCTTCCTATCCTATTATTCTATCCATTGTCCTCCCGTGATGATTGGCGGGCGACTTAGAGTTTTATCCTACGCGAATTGGCCCTTTGGGCATGGAGTTCCATACAGCGAAATTTCACAGAGGAAAAATGATATTGACAAGGCTTACAGCGGCACTGAAAGTGACCTGCGACAGGTCTTGGAGGCATACAACGTAAGCTACGTTTACGTTGGCGGAGAAGAACAAAGCCATTACCCCGATTGCGTTGCGCGGTTCAACAGCATAACTTGGTTGAAAACTGTTTACTCGCAAGGCAACTTGCTGATTTACAATGTGACGCTTTCTTAGAATGGCGCTTCGGATGCCAAATGGATTTTGAAAGAAACCTTTATTTCAAGACTTTTGAACTAGACTTTCAAGAGGGGAAACATCGATCAAGCTTTCCTGGGACAAGCGCGAATTAGCCATACTTGCAGCATTAGTATCGGCATCTTTCATAGTGCGACTCCTTTTTTTTTCAAATCCCGGATTCGAAAAAGTAGACACAAACGACTTTAAAATATGGTTTAGTGTCGCAGCAGATAACGGTCCAAGAGCTTTCTACAACCTCGTCTGGTGTGATTATCCGCCCTTCAACATCTACTTCTTCTGGATATTTGGCTCAATCGCCAAGAACCTCTCGCTCTTTGGAAGCAACCTTTTTCTCTACATCATGAAGCTGCCCTCAAACCTGTTTGACATGGCGACTGTTGCTCTGATTTTCGTTTTTGTGCGGAAACGCTTAAGCTTCAAGCTGGCGCTGTTAGCCGCTGGACTTTATGCTTTTAACCCTGCAGTAGTCTTTAACGCGGCCGTTTGGGGCCAGTTCGACGCGATATACACGTTTTTGCTTGTGCTTTCGCTATATTTGATTTTCGAATCCAAACCAAAATGGGCTATGGTAGCTTTCATGTTGGGCGTCTTGACTAAACCTCAAAGCATAGCAATAGCCCCGTTGGTGTTGTTTCTGATTTTCCGGAAGTCCAACTGGAACTGGAAAAAAATAGCAGTTTCCGTGCTTGTTGCTGTTGTCACAATTTTTGCTGTGATCCTTCCTTTCAATTGGAGCAACCCCGTCACTTTCTTGAGCAACATATACTTTGGCGCCTACAGCACCTACGGAGAAACATCAGTTAACGCTTTCAACATTTGGGGCATCGGAGGCGTTCGGCAACCTGACACACAGTTTACTTTTTTGTTAGGTTGGGCAATGTTCGCGTCATTAGCAGTGTTTATCCTGTATTTTGTTCACAAGCGCTCCAACTCTAAAGTTTCCAATGAGCTGATAGTGCTGTTAGCCGCTCTTGTCTTATTCTTTGGCTTCTTTATGCTTCCGACAAGGATTCACGAACGTTACCTCTTTCCCGCGATGAGTATGCTGGCTTTGATGTTTCCGTTTCTCAGAAGAATGCGCCCGATGTACATTGTATTGACCATAACCTGCTTTGTCAATCAGGCATATGTGCTGTCTTTCCTTAATACGGAAAATCCGTTCATTTCATCCACAGATCCAGTGGCTTATGCAGTAAGCTTGATTAATTCAATAGCTTTCATATACGTTTTAATGTTGATGTTCGAAGAGCTATGGGGTAGAAAGTGGCTGAGCTCCAGTCCAACGAAGACTCAGGTGAACGCAACAGAAGAAGGAAGCAAACAATGCAATTAGACAAGCGGGACTTGCTGACAATTGCTGTGCTTGCAATTATCTTCTTTTCAGTTGCCACTTGGAACCTTGGATTTACACAAACGCCAACAACCACTTGGAAAACCACTAAGAACGCGAGTATTTATGTGGATTTTGGCAGTTCCCAGAATATTGGCACCGCTTACTTTTTGGTGAAGTATATTCCTCCCTACGAGAACACTAACATTAGTGGATTCACAGGTTCGCTGGGTAACTGGACTGACAGCGGAAAAGTCAACATACTGGCTAGCTATTACAGCTGGAGCAGCTTAAACATAGAAAGAAACGTTCAGTACGTGCGGTTTGATTTCCAGCCGCAGACTTCTGTCGAAATCGCTGAAATCGCTTTTCTGAACTCCGACAATCAACTCATCACCATTGGGAATATAGCGCAGGAGAATGGCTCAGACGCGAACCTTCCAAAATTAATTGATGAACAGAGCTTGGTCCATCTGCCTCCCACTTACATGTCGCAAACATACTTCGACGAAATCTACTTCGTGCAGACCGCGGAACAGTACCTGCATCTTCAATCCCCCTACGAGTGGACTCACCCCCCGCTTGGAAAACTCATACAAGCTGCAGGCATCATAGCTTTCGGTTTTGACCCGTTTGGATGGCGAATAATGGGCGTCTTGTTCGCCACGCTGATGATTCCCGTTATGTATCTGCTGGGCAAGAAATTGTTCGGCACTTGGATCGGAGCTTTTTCCTCGGCTTTCCTGTTAACGTTTGACTTCATGCATTTTACCATGGGGCGGATGGGAACCGCAGACACCTACGTGGTGTTCTTTTCGCTGTTGTCGCAGCTTTTCTTCCTGATATGCTTCCTTGATGTAATCAAGAAAGGCTGGAAAACCTCAGTTCTACCATTGTTTTTGGCAGTCATTTTTTTCGTCTTAGGCTTCTCGACAAAATGGCTCGTTCTTTACGGTGCAGTTGGCATGTTGATGCTTTTGGCAGCGCTCAGAATTAAAGACGTATCGAAACTTAAGGAAGGCTTAGGTCGCAAGTACGCGGCTTTCTTTGACCACCCTTTCCTGTTGCTGCTTGGCTTCATAGGAGTGGCGGTGGGGATTTACTTCTTGATTTACATTCCAGATATGTTGACGGGGCGCCCCTTCTTCGGCACCAACGGCGTCATCGATTTGCAGTTTGCCATGTACCATTATCATTCTACGCTGGTGGCTACCCATCCGTTTGCTTCTCCATGGTGGAGTTGGCCTTTCATAGTGAGCCCCACTGGGTACGTGCCCCTGTGGCTTTCAGCGTCAAGCCTGCCGAACGGCGTGAGATCCAGCATTTCAGTTTTTGGGAACCCTGCGGTGTGGTGGGTTGGCTTCGCCTGCATAATTGCGGCTGCTGAAAGAGCAATACGCGCAAAAGACCTTGCTGCCACATTCATCACGACGGTGTTCTTTTTCTCGTGGATACCGTACGTGTTCATTTCCAGAGTCACGTTCATCTATCACTTTTACGTCAGCGTGCCCTTTCTCTGCTTGGCATCCGCGTATTTCATCAACAAATACTGGAACACCAAAATGGGCAAAATCATAACCATAGCCTACTTCGCTATCGTGGTTGCCATGTTTGTGTTATTCTTCAATGTGATTTCGGGAGTTCCCGCGCCTTCATCGTGGATTGATAGATTAAAATTGTTCCCAAGCTGGTTCTTCTAAATGACCCAACAAACTAAGCTTAACACCCAAAGCAGCGTGGAAGTGACGGTGGTTTTTCCCGCTTATAACGAAGTAGACTATTTGGAACAGGCTGTTGAGAAAGTCACCAAAGCACTCGACGAGTTTGCAGGTTCCTACGAGGTAATCATCGCTGAAGACGGTAGCACCGACGGCACCGCCGAACGCTCACAAGAGCTTGCCCAGAAGTATCCTTGCGTGAAACACATTCACGGGGAAAAGCGTCTCGGCAGAGGAACCGCCTTAAACAACGCGTTCAGGCAAAGCAGTGGCAAAGTGCTCGTCTACATGGATTTAGATTTGGCTACTGATTTGAAGTACTTGAAGCCCCTTGTTGAGGCAATTACGGTTGAGGGCTACGATTTCGCCACGGGATCCAGAATGCTTCCACAAAGCAAAGTGGAACGCACCTTCGGCAGAACCCTAAGTTCCAAATCATACAATTTTTTGGTACGGCGCATGCTTGGCTCAAAACTACGAGACCACCAGTGCGGCTTCAAAGCGTTTAAACGAGAGCCAACCCTGCAGTTG
>JBGOXQ010000176.1:0-4929 GCA_041479225.1 Bathyarchaeia archaeon | reverse complement strand
TGTCTGGCGGCTTCCCTTGGATGAATTCCGCCTTCTTCTGGTATGTATCCGCTGGAAATGTTTGCCAAGATTTCGCCTTTGAAAGTTGCTATTCCTAAGCCGAAGTCGTCTGCTGTGGACTCGATGCCTAAGCAGTAGCGCTCAACGTGTTTGGGCGAAGCCATTTGTTTTCGTTTTCCTTGAGATTAGATTGTTGCTTGGGGGGTACATATTTTTATCTCGCACTCGCGCATATATTAATACCAAACTGTGGAATTGAGAGGAATATGCCTAAACGTAACGACTTAGAGCAGAAGGCGCTCCATTTTGTGGTCAACACGGGCTATCAGGGTGTGCTTCAATCGGAGCTGTGGCGGGAACTAAACGCAAGCAGTAGAGAAGGCTCCAGAGTAGCTATAAAACTTGAAGAGAAAGGCTTGATCCGCAGGGAAAAGGAACTTGAAGGCGGAAGATGGACCTACAGGCTATATCCCAAAAGGCTTCCGGCAAGCATAGAAACCATCGTTGACTGCCCCTGCCTAATGTGCGCTGACAACGCTAGATGCGACCCCACAACGGCGATTTCGCCGAAAAGCTGCGAGAGACTCACGGTATGGATTCTTTCTTTAAATAAGCAAGAAACCGATCCAGTCCAATAGGGGAACGTTGCAGTGCCCAAGTCTAAGAACTGGATTAAAGAGAGAAAACAAGAATATTATTACAAGAAAGCTAAAGAGGAAAATTATCGCTCCAGAGCCACATACAAATTATCTCAGACCATAGAAAAATATCACTTCATAAAATATCGCAACGTAGTTGTCGACCTAGGCGCAGCTCCAGGCGGATGGATTCAGGCAGCCAGAAAAGCCACAGGAAAGAAAGGCTTCGTTTTAGGCGTGGACCTTAAACCGATTGCGCCCTTCGAGCAGGCGTACATCAGAACGATTGTATGGGATATAACGGAACCTGATACGGCGCAGCAGATTCTCAGTTTTCTACCCGGAAAAGCAGATGTTGTGCTTTCAGACATGTCGCCGAACATTTCCGGCGTATGGGAAGTTGACCACGCCGTACAAATAGACTTAGCAACGAAAGCATTGGAAACGACGCTGCAGATTCTATGTATTGGGGGTAACTTTTTCTGCAAAGTTTTCGAGGGCGACTTGATTGACGATTTCATAAAGAAGGTGGAGGAACATTTTGAAGAGGTCAAATTAATCAAGCCTAAGGCTAGTAGGTCTAAAAGCAGCGAAATGTACGTTCTTGCGTTAGGCATGAAAGCTCCTGTAGCGTAGCCCGTTTTTTCTGCGCTTTCGCAGATATCTTTGCGTGAGCTGTTGAGTTTTTGCTTACCCGCGTCTTCTCAGCAAAATCAAAACCACAACCACGATGATTGCCACGATAACTATGGCAATTGTTATTCCGTAGATTAAATCTGAAGGTATGCCCTGATTCTGGTTTGGCGTTGCGGTGGGAGTTGGAGAAGGAGAGGGTGTGTTAGTCGGCATTAGTGTTGGTGATGGAGTTGGTGTGGGGGCTGAGGAAACAATTGGAGTTGGGGTAGGCGTTGGAGTGGCAACAGGCGTAGGTGTAGCGGTTGGCGTTGGGGTTGGTGTGGGCGTCAGCGCAAACGTTGCGGAGATTGTGTGCCCAATCTGAACATTAGTGAAGTGGTACAAGCTAACAGCGCCAACTGAACTTCCATCCACGGTGACATCAGCTGTGTGATATCCCGTGTTTGCTGTTATGTTGAAAGTTTGATTGGCGCCGTAGCTAAGTCTGACAATGCCGCTCGGAATGATGACTCCGTTGACACCAGCAGAAGCATCAATGTAGGTTGGAGCTGGAGGATCAAACGCGTTCAAGAAAGGAACATAGGTTACATTTCCCAAGTTTAAATCGTTCTTGAAATCATAAATGGTTTGATTTATCGTTTGCGTATCGTTTGTTCCCCACCAATTGTAAGTAGCATTTATGTTGTATGGAGAGGGTGAAGTGCCGAGCGAAAGTCGGATATTGTATTGACTATTATTTTGCATATTGTTGCCAATTAATACTGGAGCAGGAGGATTTTGACCTGCAGTTGCGTCAGTAATTGCCACTCCAACGTTGTTTTTCGCGATGGTGTTATTCATAATCGTAGGACTTCCGCCTGTAATTTGGATTCCGCTTCCTTGACCCGACAATGCTCCTTTATTGTTAACGATGAGGTTACCTTGAATTGTGGAAGTGTTACTTGCTGAAATTCCGGTTGACCAGCCAGATATGATATTGCTGGCAACAAGCGCGTTTCCACCGCAAGATATTCCGCTAATTGATCCATAGGTTGTGCCTCTTATCGTATTGTTCAGAATTATGGGGGCTCCGCCTGTAGACGTAATTCCGTTGCCCTGCCCAGTGTTGCTTGTAAAGTTGTTGTTAGATATCTTAGGAGACGAGTTTTCGATTGATATGGTATTCAGAATCAAAATGGAATTTTCAATGATACAGCCGGTGGAATTTTGTTCCGTCCAGCTGGTGCTGTTCTGCGTAAAAATTATTTGGGCAAAATCTACAATCCCTTGGTTGGTGCTGTTGATAACAATTGGGTCTTGGGTGGTGCCTCGTGCGTGGAGTGTGCCGTTAACTTGAATGTAGTAGGTGTTAAGGTTCACTGTGGCTCCAGCTTCAATTGTTAAGGTTACGCCACTCCCTACTTCAACGGTTCCATTTAGAACATATGGGCTGTTTGCTTTTGTCCATGTGACGTCTGAGGTGATTATGCCGCTAAATTCGGTAGCGGCCTGCACTGTGCTAAAATGAACACTAAAAACTAAAACCATAGAACCAAGCATTAATGCTATTAAAAGTGCACTTAATCGTGACTTATTCATGTGCTCATTCTCCATGATACTCCTCTATGAGATCTTTGGCTTTTTAAAATTTGCGCCTTTTGTTCTGCAGCTTCCTAGACATATTCAGTTTTTGTTTACGCGGAAAAAGGAGAAAAGCTAATTCTCTCCAAACCCCACTATAGAATGGTGCCAGAATTGAGAATCATTGCAGCGGATTCTGCAGCCGCCATACTAGACGACAAGTTTACGCCGTTGTACCATGTCGCTGCGGCGGCGGTGCTGGTTGAGTCGCCTTACCGTGAAGCACAGAGCTGCCTGGCTGAACCCATTTTCAAAGAAGTGGAAAACAACTTCGAAGTCATCGTGCATGAAGCTGAACTCTGTCAGAGTCTGCTGGAGGCAGTCAAAGCCGATGTAGTACATTTGGATACTTCGCTGGGTGGCTTATCCGTGGAAGAAATCTCTCCCGTGGAACTTTCGAATATGAAAGTCTCCATCAACAAGCGGCAATATCTCCTGAAAATTCTTCCGAAACTGCGAAAAATCGCGGGAGAAATCCGCCGAAAACACGGCATAGAAATGTTAGCCATCGGCAAAGAAAGCATGCCCGTGCGTATTGCCGAGTTAACCGCGGGCTCCGAAGCAGTAATTTACGCTTGTGCAAAAGCGGTGGAAGAGAACCAGCCGCTTCTTCTGGGGCTGCCAACTCGATGCCAACACAGGATTGCCGACGGAAAAGTTTACTTGCAGTCGCTCATGGAAGCGGAACACGATGTCAGAGGCTTCGCTGAAGATTCAAAAAATATCTTGGGCAAAGTCAGCATCATGGAGATGCAGAATCCCGTGGCTAGAGGCTTCCGAACCCTCAAAATCGCTCCTAGATAACTCAATTTCTCCATGAACCTAAACACTACGAACAAAACCTCGCATCACCGAGGATTGAACTGGCGTTTCAGGCTTTATATAAGGGAGGGGGGTAGTCTCCGCACGCAGCAGGTCTAAAGAAAACAGCTGTAAACCACGGTTCTCCAGAGTGGTTGACGCTATAAACAGAGGGGGATAGGCTCGCAGAGCAGACAAGGCGTAAACCCAGTCTTCAGAGTCTAGGCAGATTCTATAAATAAAGGGCTATAGTCTTTGCCGAGCAACTATTCAGCTACTTCTCAGAAACACAGAGCAATGCCTTTTAGGTTGGTTGCAGACGGAAAGTGCAAGAAGGCAAGTTCTGTGGATAGCCAAAAGGATAACAAGGTTCCTCCTTGGGAAGCAGGATTAGTCATCATAGTCACATTCTTCGTAAGCGCGTTTTTGGGAGCAGCAATTCTCCTCACCTTGGGATATGGACCAGCAAGTGTAATCGGAGAAGTGCTCATACTCATTGTCCCCTTAATCTACTTGCTGACGAAGCGCGTAGACATTAAAAGTTACGTCGGAATAAACCTGCAACCTAAATACATCCTATTAGGCTTAGCATCAGCAGCAATACTGTTCCTCATAAACATAACCGTCTCCGCAACACTCACATTCATACTGGGAACAAGCCAAACTGTTGACCAAACCAACATAGACATCATCAACATCAGTAGCACAACGCCAGGATTCATCATGGTTGCAGCTTCCCTGGTTTTGGCAGGCATCTGTGAAGAATTCGCCTTCAGAGGTTTACTTCAAAACTCGTTAACCCGCAGGTACTCTTTCGTGCCTGCAGTGTTTGTGTCGGCATTAGTCTTCGGGATTTTCCATTTCGACCCGCAAGGAGTATACATTATTTCGGCTTTCGCCATGGGATTAGTGTTAGGATACATTTATCACCGCACGAACTATGTCACTTCAGCAACCGCTCATGTAACCATGAACCTCATAGTTCTAGCATTCTTGCTTCTCGGAATATAGGGCGCAAAAACTGGCGAATCAGCAGACATTAACTATTTCCAAACTAATGTCCAAGGCTTTGACGCTATGAGTCAACTCACCCAAACTAATCAAGTCAACTTCAGCCAAAGCAACCTTCATTTCAGCGGGATTAGCTTTCTTTAAATCCGCTATTAGACCTTCGGCATCGGGGAGAAGATTTCTCTGAATGGCAAGGCGAACCTGTAAGAGCTTTACATCGAGG
>JBGOXQ010000175.1:0-4956 GCA_041479225.1 Bathyarchaeia archaeon | reverse complement strand
CCCACGTGGAAATCTTGGAGCGCAAGCAGTGGTTCATGAAAACCCGCGACCTCACCAGCGCCGTGGAGAAAACCGCCAACGAAGTCGTCTGGTATCCTGATTTCATGAAGAATCGCCTTATCGACTGGGCACGCTCGCTCGACTGGGACTGGGTAATAAGCAGGCAACGGCTCTTTGCGACGCCGATTCCGGTTTGGCACTGCAAAACCTGCGGCGAGTTGATTCTTGCCGATGAGAAGTGGGTGCCGATTGATCCGAAGCTGGAAGCGCCGCGGATTGCGAAGTGTCCGAAGTGCGGCGGAAAAGAGTTCACAGGCGAAAGCGACGTTTTTGACACTTGGATGGATTCGTCGATTACCTGCGCAGTGCACGCGGGTTGGCCTGACCGCGCGGATTGGCATAGGCTTTTCCCCGCTAGCGTTCACCCCTCTGGCACGGACATTATCCGAACGTGGGCTTACTACCTAATGGTACGGCATCTGGCACTTTTCAACGAAACGCCCTACAAGAGCGTCCTCATCAACGGCATGGTGTTGGGTCAAGATGGCAGGAAAATGAGCAAGTCGCTGAAGAACTATGCGGCTGCGCCTGAAGCTTTGAGCAAGTATGGCGCGGATGCGATTCGCCAGTGGGCTGCAGGCGGCGGAGCAACAGGCTCAGACATACCCTACCGCGTGCAAGACGTTGAGTACGGGCGAAGATTCCTTGTTAAGTTGTGGAATGTTACAAGCTTCAACGGCAAACTGCTGGCAGACTATCAGCCTGTGAAATATGCTTCGGCGTTGGAGCTTCAGCCCTTAGACAAATGGATACTAAGCAAAGCAGAAAGCTCAACAAAGAAAGTCACTGAAGCCTTCGAGAAGTGCCAGTTCAACATAGCAGTGGAAGAGATCCGCAACTTCACTTGGCACGTTTTCTGCGATTCGTATGTTGAAGCTGTCAAGGACAGGCTCTACCGTCCTGAAGTGCATGGGCAAGCCAAAAAGCAGGCTGCGCAGTACACGCTGTACGAGGTGCTTTACCGCGTTCTACAGTTGCTCGCGCCAGTGGCTCCGCATTTAACGGAGGAAATTTACCAAGCTATGTACGCTGACGCAAAGGGCTACACGAGCCTGCAGGTGTCGCCATGGCCCCAGTTCAACAGCGCCATGGTGGATGAGCGGGCTGAGAAACGCGGAGAACTCATAGCTGCTTTAATCAGTGATGTGCGGCGGGAAAAAGCAGAGAAACGCATGAGCCTCAACACGCCCATTAAGACGTTGACAGTTTATGCAGGAGACCACTCAGCGGCAGAAGCCATAGAAGAAGGAAAAGCAGACATCATGGGCGCATGCAAAATCGAAAACCTCGCAGTATTGCCTGAAGAGGGCAACGGCAGAGACGTCGTCCAGTTCTCCACGGTACACTTTGCAGCCGAATACCCAGCCGCAAGCACTTAGAGGAGCGGAAAGTTTGAGAAAAACTGTGGGCTTAATCGGCTGCGGCGCCATCGGCACCGTGCTTGCTGAAGCGATTGCGCGAAGACTCGTAGTATGCGACGAACTCATAGTCTACGACTTCGACATGGCTAAGGCTAAGCAGCTGAAGAAGGCGCTGAAATTTCCCGTCACGATTGTTGCAAGCTTTGATGAGTTGCTGAAGCGCAAGCCAACTGTCATCGTGGAAGCGGCGTCGCAGCAGGCAGCAAAAGACTACGTACCCAAAATCGTCTCAGAAGGCATCGAGTTAATCGTGATGAGCACGGGCGCGCTGTTGGATTTGGATGTGGACTTAGGCAGGGTGCATGTGCCTTCAGGAGCCATCGGAGGTTTAGACGCCATAGCCAGCGCCGCCTTGGCTGGGATAGATGAGGTTGTTTTGACTACGCGCAAAAACCCCAAAGCCTTCGGCAAAAGCAGCACCAAAGCCGAAACCGTGTACAAAGGCACCGCGGAAGAAGCCGCAAGAAAGTTCCCCCGCGAAATGAACGTAGCCGCAACGTTGGCGCTTACGGTTAAGCCCGCGAAAGTGCAGGTGCAAGTGATTTCAGATCCTGCGGTGCAGCGGAACACGCACGAAATTCAGTTGAAATGGAAGTTCGGCGAAATGTCTCTGCGGTTCGCGAATGACCCGCATCCTGACAACCCACATACAAGCGCTCTTGCAGCCTGGTCAGCGATAAAACTGTTGCAAACACTCTTGAAATAACAATTATCTGTTTTTCACATTGAAGAAAACAATTGGTCACTAAAGGGAAAAGTAAAAAACAAAAATGGGTGCTACCTGAGGGCTTACTCAAGTCAGCTGCACCTGTCTAGAATCACGCTTGTTTTCTATGCAAGTTAGTTAATTTAAGCTGCCAATGAAGAGAACGCACAAGGCTCCCGCATTCAGGCTTCAGCAAACGTTGAGACTATAAATAAGGGGGTATAGACAAAAATCACACATCAATTCAGGATTTGTGCTGGTAAAATTTACCTTTTTATGCTATAAATACCGCAACACCATGAGCGTTTTGTATGCATATTTTCCATTTTTGCGTCTTTCGCAACAAATTCTATCACTTAGCGATATATGTGCATGTTAACAAACGTTATCTCTATTTCGCACCTAAAGACTCGTGGTGCCGAAAATTGATTTCGTGGAAACATTCCTTTAATCGTTTAAATGAAGAATATGAGATAGCTAAGAAAAAGAAGCAAGCCCTCGACAACTTGTATCAAAAAGGCCGAATCTCGCAATCCACCCACGACTCCTTCAACGGAGAAATCGCCAATGCCCTATCTGATATAGAGAAGCAACAGCAAGCACTCGTCCAAAAAATGCAGATGAAAACCGAAGAACTCGACAGCCAGATCAAGACCTTAGAAATGCTTCTCGCCAATTACGAAATACAGTACGCAGCAGGCGAAATTGAAGAAAACACCTACAACTTGGAAATAAACCTCATAAACAGCGGACTCTCAAACGCCAAACAAGAACTGGAAATTGTTAAAGACGCAGTTTACCACATCTGCACACCCACTGCACCCAAACCAGAGCCAGCAGCAGAACCTGCACCCGCTCCAGTGGCAGTGGAAGTTGCGCCAGCTCAACCCCAAGAAACCATGACCATAGCAGTTGAAGTTGCCCCAGCAGAAGTTGCAGCTATCCCAACGGCATGCGTTGCCGAAGCAGTTGCAGCTCCTGAGCCAGCTCCTGCCCCAATAGTGGAAGAAGCCCCAATCGTCGAGCAACCCGCTCCAGTCGTTGAGGCTCCAGCCTCCGTTGCAGAAGCCCCAGCTCCAACTCCCGAGCCAGTTGAAATTGTTGCAGCCGTCGAAGCTGCACCCGTGGAAGCTGTGCCTGAACCAGCCGCAATCGTTGAGCAACCAGCAGTCGAGCAACCTATAGAACAGCCCGCAGTTGAGGTAGCCGTAATCCAAGAACCAGCCGCAATTGAACCAGCAATCATCGAACAACCTACAATCGAAAACACCGAAGCAGCCACACCCGAACCAACCATCGAAAACGTCGAAACCGCAACTCCAGAACCAGTCATCGAAGAACCAGTCCCAACCATCGAAGCAGCAATCATAGAGGAACCAAAAACCGAAGAAGTTGAAACTAACCCAGCAGCAACAATCCAAATCGAAGTTCCGCCAGTCGTGGAGGAGATCTCTACGGAAAACCCTTCCATAGAAGCGCCCCAAGAGGCGCAGCCAGAGGCAACCGCAGAAGCCGTCCCCGAGGTCTCCGCAGAAATGCATCCGGCGTCGACGATGCCATGCGCAAAAGAAGCATTGACCGTAGTCGAACCGATATCTGAGAGTAGCGAAAACAAAGAAGCATAACTATCCATCTCTCTTTTTCTTTTTGGTTCTTTAGATTAAGTCAGTTTTTTCATTGTTCCTTTTTTTGTGTTTGTCGAATTTGGAGTATTCGTTTTGATTGTGTGGGATTTGTTTTGTGGAGTCAAAGGCTTTGCTGCTTGTTTGTGGGTGTGTGTTGTGTTCGGTAGTGATTAATGTGTTTAAACAATTTGGATTCTGTTATAACTTCGTATTCGAAATCTGAATAATAGTTAAATATTTATATCCGAATAAAACTATACAAACAATTGCGGATTACAGGGTGTGGCTGTCTGATGGTCACGAGTGTGGAAAAATCTGAAGTGCAAATCAAGAAGATGAATGAGCGGATCATCAAGAATTTCTTGGACATAATCATCATGGGCGAATTGCGGAATGGGTCTTTAAGCGGGTACGACATCATCTCGTTTATTCACAATAAGTTTCAGCTGCTTGTCAGTTCAGGCACGATTTATTCGCTGCTGTACAGTCTGGAAAGAAACGGGTTGATTGAGGGTGTTTGGGATGAACGGAAGCGGACTTATCGGCTGACGGAAAAAGGCGTACACATGGTTGATGCGTTGTTGAAGTCGAATCAGGAAATCAAAGCTTTTTTGACTACGTTTCTTAAGGTGCAGTAGGCACCAACTTTTTCTTTTTTTTGTTGCGCTCTGTTGCTTGGAGCAGTCTATACCCCCTTTATTTGTAGTCTCAACGTTTGCTGAGGCAAGTATATTGGGGTTTTGTGCGTTTTGTTGGTGGCGTGTTGTTTTTGTCTGTGCTTGTTCGGATGTATGGCGTTTGCTTCTGCACTTGCTGGTGGGTAGTTGCAGAACTTTGAAGGAAGCACATAGAAAACAGGCCCCTTGCCCTTCTCTTTTTCTGCAGAGACTTAGTGCTGTTGCATGTCCTAAACTCAGGAAATCTGCGCTCATACCCCCTAAAGACGCAGACGTTGAACTGAACCGCTGTTTTGGCTAAACAGCTATCGAAACGCTAAAAAACCCCTTCTCTCACTATCTGCAACAGCACTTTGCTTGGGGCCCGTAGCTCAGTCAGGCTAGAGCACCGGACTTTTAATCCGGGGGTCGCGGGTTCAATTCCCGTAGGGCCCGCTCAAAAACAAATTGATAACTTTTAGTTATCT